>JAGHBZ010000057.1 GCA_021160705.1 Candidatus Sumerlaeota bacterium | reverse complement strand
GTACTCGGTGAACTCTGTGGCTGAGAAGAAAAAGAGCAAGCCATAGAGAACTCAGAGTTTACTGAGATTCAATAATCCGTGATTTCAGAAGAAAGATTTTTAATCACGAATGTGCACGAATTATCCTGAATAAGAGAGACCGAAGTAAAAAGATGAATATCATCTCTTTTATAGGTGAATAGAGATAGAAAGATTCTGAGCAGAGGAGATTAAGCAGAGTTCATCTTTTTAGATGATTCTCGGCTGATTGGGCAATGAATGAGAAACAAATGAGCAAAAGAAAGACACAATAATTGTGCCGTAAATAATTGTGAAATAGATGCGAAAATTAATAGACAACATACCAAAAAACCAGCAACAAATATTACACTGAGACTCTTTATGTGTTACTTTTAGGAATCAGACATAAGTATTGATAATACAATCAAATACATTTAACATTTTTATAAAGTTTGCCATCAATGAGGGAATAAATTATGTTCAGGGGTAAGAAGAAAAAGCGAAACCCATATATATGGTGCAAAAGCCTAAAAATTACAACACTATATATGACATATATAGGAAAGATGTTTCACTTTGAAACACGTGCCATTCAGTAAAACTTCTGTCCTTAAGTTCTTAATTTTCAGTATTTTATAAAAACCCCACAATTTTCCTTTGACTCCGATGCACGGTTTTATGTAAATTCGTTTTGAAAAAATGAAATTAAGTCTTCTTTGCTGTTGCCATACTGCACCTCTGATCCACCACACTGCGACCGGGCGTTGAGGAGCCCACCCCTACCTCAACGCCCATCTTTATTTTTGCTTCGCTCATCACTACGTAAACTGCAGAATATGTTCTTTTCCCAAACCATGATTCTGAAATAATTGAGAAAAGCATTCCTTTGTATTTAAATACTTCTTTTCGGGGGATTACATTTTTACATTTTCTCAGGCGTGGACACCGAGATAAGCGACATTGCATTACGAATAACAATCTGCAAAGCCCTGACCAGTGCTAACCGCGCATAGGTCAATTCAGGATTGTCTGGCAGGACGATGCGATACTCTGGGTTCTTTGTGCCAGCAGTAAAATAATTATGGAATGCGGATGTGAGCACCCGTAGATATGCAGTGATGAATTGAGGCTCAAGCACCTCTGCCGCGCGCCTCACTACATCTGGAAATAGCGCTAAATGTTTAATTATGCTTTGCTCCTCGGGTAATGTTAAGAGATTCACATTTGCCTGGCTGATGCCCGAGAGATTTAGATTTATTTTTTCCTCCTGTGCCTTTTTAAACAGACTGCATGAGCGTGCATAGGCATACTGGACGTAATAAACAGGATTATCTATTGATGTATCTTTAGCCAGTTCCCAGTCAAACACAAGCTGGCTGTCAATAGTACGCATCAGAAAAAAGAACCGTACAACGTCTGAGCCGAGCTCATCCAGCATCTCCCGAATGGTAATGAATCCGCCTTTGCGTTTAGAAAATCGCATTGTCTCTTCACCCTTTTTCAGTGTGACCATCTGAATCACCAGACAGCGAAGTTTTTGAGGGTCATAGCCGAGCGCCTGGATAGCAGCTTTAAGCCGGGGGATGTAGCCATGATGGTCACCTCCAAAGACGTTTATTAACTGGTCATAATGGCGCTCATATTTATTTTTGTGGTATGCAATATCAGGAGCCAGATAAGTTTTCTCTCCATTACTTTTCACAAGTACCCTGTCTTTTTCGTCACCGAATTGAGTGGTTTTAAGCCATAAAGCGCCATCTTTCTCGTATGCCATATTTCTGCGTTTCAATTCGTCAATAACCTCGTCCACTTTTCCCTGACGATGAAACCAGCTCTCGGAGACCCAGTGGTCAAATTCTACTTTTAAATCTGCAAGGTCGGTTTTAATTGAGTCAAGAATATGCTTTGTGGCAAACGCTGTAAAGAAATCTATATCATTGCTGTGGAGCAGAGAATCCTTTTTCTCCGCTACAAGAGCTCTGGCAATGTCTACAAGGTATTCTCCATAATAGCCATCTTCAGGGATGGGTTCATCTTTGCCCAGGAGCTGTAGGTATCGGGCACGAAGCGATTTACCAAGGTTCTGCATTTGTGCTCCTGCGTCGTTGAAGTAGTATTCACGTTCTACATTGAAGCCAGCAAATTTAAGAATTCGGGCAATAGAGTCGCCAACCACTGCATTTCGGCAATGACCAATATGTAAAGGACCCGTGGGATTAGCACTGACAAATTCCACCAGGACTCGTTTCCCATTGCCCACATTCACTCTGCCGTACTCTTCTGCCTCCGAGAGGATTTGATGAATAACATTAGTAATTTCATTCGGACTTATCCAGAGATTAACAAATCCGGGCTTTACTGCTTCTGCTTTGAGGATTATTGGTTTTGCCTGCTGGAGTTCTTCGACAATAGAGCGAGCAATATCCATTGGAGGCTGGTGAAGTTTTTTTGCCAGCTTCATTGCAACATTTGTTGAGAAATCGCCAAAATCTTTGATGCGAGGAACTTCTATTTCAATATCCGTATCAATAATTTGATTGAGATTACTTATGGCTCTTCTAATAATTGAGGTGACTTTTTCAGACAGATACATTTTCTTCATACTCAAGATAAAGATAAGTTACATTTTCAGGTTCAACATCCTAAAAAGCAAGTAAAACAGCGATTTATGTTATTATAAAAAATGGAAGACAAAAAGAAAACCCTTTCCTACCTGGTCGTAGTGGGTGGATTCCTGATTTCATTGCTTAAGATAATAGAGCGAAGCCTGGGATTGATTCGTCTTGTTATTCTTGCCCGATTTCTTGCTCCTAACGACTTTGGGTTAATGGGAGTGGCTCTGCTGACACTTGGCACAATTGACACATTCTCACAGCCGGGATTTCGCCAGGCACTCGTACAAAAAAAACAAAATGTTGAAGAATATCTTAACTCTGCCTGGACCGCTCTTATAGTTCGGGGACTGGTATTGGCGTGTGTGCTTGTTTTTGTGGCGCCATTAGCCGCTGAGTTTTTTGATGCGCCTAAGGCAGTGCTTATCATCAGAGTAATTGCGCTGGGTGTTCTGTTCCAGGCATTTACCAACATTGGGGTTGTCTTCTTTCAGAAAGAACTTGAGTTTAACAAACAATTTATATTTCAACTTACCGGGGTGCTGGCGGATTTTGTCGTTGCGGTCAGTCTGGCTATCCTTACCAGAAGTGTGTGGGCTCTGGTGTTCGGTCTCCTTGCCGGGCACTTTACGCGAATGGTGGTCAGTTATATCATCCATCCGTTTCGTCCACGAATTGAATTTAATCTCCAGAAGATTTCAGAACTCTTTGGATTTGGTAAATGGGTACTTGGCTCAAGTATACTGATTTTCCTTATCACTCAGGGCGATAGCATAGTTGTGGGAAAACTGGTCGGGGTGGTGGCATTAGGACTTTATCAAATGGCATACAGGCTATCAAATATGCCAGCTACCGAAATCACTCATATTATCTCGCAGGTCTCGTTTCCCGCTTACTCAAAACTTCAGGACGACATTTCCCGCTTGCGAGACGCTTATCTTAAGGTGCTGAGTGTGGTTGCTTTTTTGACAATTCCTTTAGCCACGTCCATCATCATCTTAGGTGAGGAATTTACTCTTATCTTTATGGGTGAGAAATGGGAGGCTATGGTTTCTGTGTTGCAGCTTTTAGCTCTGGCAGGACTTTTTCGCTCGGTGGCCGCTACTGCCGGTCCTGTATTCTACGCAATTGGTAAACCAAAACTGGATACCAGCTGGCAGATTATTCGTCTGCTGTGTATGGCTATTTTATTATTACCGTTCGTTAAGTTATGGGGGGTTATCGGAGCCGCGCTTGCTGTGGTGATAAGTATTTTTGTTACTATGATTGGGTTCAGTTATCTTGTCATCCAAATCACCCATTGCCAGCCCGGAAGGTTCATCACGCCGATTTTCTTTCCATTTATCAGCTCCTTAATTATTGCAGGTGTTATCTTCGCCACTAAAGTCGCTATTCCTCATATAGGCATAGTAGAATTTCTATTTCTTGTTGCTGAACTTATAGGGATATATTTATTAATGATTTATCTCTGGCAGAGCTTATTTGGTTATAATATCATTAATCTTATAAAAGAAAATATTACTTTGTTTCGGGAAAATAAATAGGATGAATAAAGAGCTACCATTGACATCTGAAGCAGACAACTACTTTGACCGCTACGACACCAAGGGGCGCTTTTGCAGTTACTGGCATCAGCTGGATGAGATACTCTCTTTAAAACCGAGCACTCTACTTGAAGTTGGTATAGGAAATAAGTTTATTGCCGACTATCTTCAAAAAAGAGGCGTTTCTTTGCTGACTCTTGATATAGAGAGGAGATTACGACCTGACGTGGTGGGTGACGTGCTTGCCATACCATTCAAAAGCGGTTCATTTGAAGTAGTATGTTGTTTTGAAGTCCTTGAACACCTGCCTTACGATAAATTTTCGCAAGCAATCTCTGAGCTATCCCGTGTATCGCAAAGATATGTCTTGCTCTCATTACCTGATGTAACCCGACATTACTGTGTTCTGCTTACTATTCGCAAGATTGGCTTGATAAAAAAATTGATTCATATACCCAGGCTAAAACCCCCTGAACATATATTTGATGGTGAACATTACTGGGAAATAGGAAAACGGGGTTATTCATTGAAGCGTATAAAGAATGATATTGAGCGCTCAGGTCTTGTCATACGACACTCCTATAGGGTGTTTGAATATCCGTATCATCGGATATTTTGTCTGGAGAAAAAGACTTAGTAGAATGATGAATAAGCCAATAGATACACCGCTGGTCAGCGTGATAATCCCCACATATAACCGACCAGAACGATTACGCCGCGCAATACGGAGTGTACTTGCACAGACGTATCAGAACTTTGAAATTATCGTGGTAGACGATGCCTCTTCTGGAGACGTTGCTGAGATAATAGCTGAGTTCAATGACACAAGGATTACATATATCAGGCACCAGAAAAATAAAGGTGCGCCTGCTGCTCGAAACAGCGGACTACGAGTCGCACGGGGAGGGTTTATCAATTTTCTTGATGACGATGATGAGATTATGCCATTAAAACTTGAAAAGCAGGTGACTTTATTTCAGAATACTTCCACTGCCACAGGCGTAGTATATTGTGGTTTTTGTTATGCACTGGAAGAGACTGGAGTAATGGTTCACAAATCTGTTCCCTCGTTTTCTGGTCAGGTTTTTCTTGAGTTCCTGAAGAGCAATTTTCTTGTTATGCAGGCTTCATTAATAAAAAAGGAGTCGCTCGAGCAGGTTGGTTTTCTGGATGAGACACTCCCGGGGTGTCAGGACTGGGACTTATGGCTGCGACTCTCGCGGCAGTTTGAGTTCGCCGCAATACCAGAAGTGCTCGCAAAAGTATGGGTTCACGGCGAGCAGATTACCGCTGACTTACATCGCAAAATCCTCAGCCGTGAAATGATACGTGAAAAATATGCTGATGAACTAAAACGCCATCCACAGATTTTGAGTTTCCATCTTGCCCGACTCTCTAAATTATATTTTCTTTCTGGCGAAAGACCAAAAGCACGTAAATATATGTGGCAGGCATATCGGCTTGCTCCTTTCAACTATAAATATATAGTTCATCTGCTCTTCTCTTTTTTAAACCCGGGGTACTACAAACAATATATTGAAAATAAACAATTTAGGATTGGGAATATAACATTTTACTGAAAGCCAGGGAGGTCGTGCGATGAAAACTGCAAACGAATTATTTGAACCCATCAACATTGGTAAATTGACTTTAAAGAATCGATTTATGCGTTCCGCTACACACGAGTGGCTTGCTTCTGATGAAGGGTTCGTCACCGACAGGATGATTGATTTTTATCGGAAACTGGCTCAGGGTGATATTGGACTCATCGTTCCCGGCTATGCTGATGTTGACCCATCAGGCAAATCATCTGTCCGACAGGGAGCAATCTATGATGACCGATTTATTCCCGGCTATCAAAAGCTCGTTAATGCAGTCCACCAGTACGATAGTAAAATTGCCCTGCAAATAGTACACGGCGGTCGACAGGTTAAACTTCGGTTAATTGGCACTCACACACCTCTTGCCCCCTCGGCGGTTAAGGATTCGTCTTCTGGTATTACACCTAAAGAAATGAGTGAAGAGGAGATTCAATACATTAAACAAAAATTCGTGGAGGCTATCGTAAGAGCAAAGGAGGCAGGATTTGATGCCTGCCAGCTTCATATTGCTCACGGGTTTCTCCTGAGCGAGTTCATCTCCCCATACACGAACCGCCGTCAGGACAGATGGGGTGGCTCTACTGAGAACCGCTCCAGGTTTATCCTGGAGATTATCC
The DNA here is from genome assembly GCA_021160705.1 of Candidatus Sumerlaeota bacterium. Classification (GTDB taxonomy): domain Bacteria; phylum Sumerlaeota; class Sumerlaeia; order MWCT01; family JAGHBZ01; genus JAGHBZ01. Next base: position 6,838 of record JAGHBZ010000057.1, on the reverse strand, counting down.
GCGAGGCACGAAAACTCGTGGGGGAGGAGTTCCCTATCTTTGCGAAACTTAATTCTACAGACGGCGTCAGGGATGGACTCACTCCAGAAGAAAGCGCCAGGGTCGCGCGTCTGCTGGCGAGTGCTGGCGTAAGCCTGATAGAAGTAAGTGGTGGTATTGCTGAGGCTGGCGATGTGGCTGCTCGCTCCAATATACTTGAGCCAGAACAGGAAGCCTACTTCGCCTCGGCAGGACGATTAATCAGAACCACTGTTAAACAGGCTGTTGGTGAGCAGACACAGGTTGCTCTGGTCGGTGGGTTGCGTTCCCTGAGTGTTATGCAACGCATTATCCGGGAAGGCGTGGCGGATATTATCTCAATGTGTCGCCCTTTTATTCGCGAGCCTGACCTTGTTCTGAAATTCAAACGTGGCGAAAAAGAACGTGCCGACTGTATCTCCTGTAATGGGTGCTATAGTCCTAAAGGGGTTCGCTGTGCTGTTATCAGCAAATAACGCATACTGAATCGCAGCATAAGAATGATGAATTAACCATAATTTTTATCTGCCTTCCAGAGACCCCTTCAACTAAATTTGTCGACTTGTGTTGTAATATGGGGGGTAAGGGTTTCATCCCCAAGCCAATGCAGACGGAAACGTCACAACACTAAAAACGTTATGCTTCTCTGGAACATAGTTAAAGTCTTGCTCTACCCCCATTTCATGTCCTCATGTTTGTTCTTTATCCTTTACTCACCGTTTCCTGACCTTTTTTACGGGTGCGACACATATAATAAAAAAGCCCTTCTTTTCACAAGAAGGGCTAAATCTTATTTTTTACAGATAGTAAATAGCCTTGCCCGTAGCTCTTTACTAATACCTACCAGTGGACTTTGGAGCGATACCCTCGGGATGTTTCTGCGAGCGGTGGATATTTCCTACACTACCCGGACTCTTATTAAAATCTTAGAGGCTCAATGGTGGCACAACATATCTTCGTCTATCAAAAGCTTCCCCAAAGGCATAATCACTGATTACGGCCAATGATATGTTCCTGTTACTGGGTGCGGTGGAATACCATCAGTCATTTTCTGACAGCGGATAATATTCCCGAGGCTCACTGTACCGTTTGTGGGGTCATAGGGAATTAGTGTGCCTTTTGGTCCGTGAAATGGAGTTTTATCTGGACCATAACCATAAAATAACCAAGCTCCAACCCAATTATACAAGCCACCCCAAACGTCGCCCCAATCTTCAGCATGAAATTTACTATTGTAATACACATATCGTTCGCCCACACGAGTGTCTCGCGGATAGTAACTACTGTACCACGTAGATTCTCGAACTACAAAGGGGTCATAAGCTACCTCTATAGAAGTCAAATAGGCTATTGGGGTTGTTAGATACGTAGGGATTCTGGAATGGAATCCAGCACCTGTCCTTGGATTTGGTGCGCCATAATCACCGGCTGGGGGATATTCATTATTGTCAACAAAATATGATTCAAGTGCCGTAGTTATAGAGCGCATATCCGCTTTACAGCGTGAAGTCTTAGAACGCGTCTGTGCCTCAAGGAAATTTGGTACTGCGATTGCCGCTAAAATCGCAATGATTGCCACAACGATAAGCAATTCAATAAGAGTAAATCCTTTCCTTTTTTTCATTATGTTCACCTCCTTTGAAAGACAATATGGTAGAAATTTGATACTGCTACCCTAAACCCTAAAGCAAATACCAAAATAGCCTTTTATCTCACATACTGAATAAGAAAATTTGTCTTCTCCATTCTGTGTACACTCAAATGATTAATCTTACTGAATTCTCTAATACCTCAGGATTACCCTGGTCATATTTAAATCAATCACCAATAGCAAGTAAGATATGCTAATTAACGCCCTTGGAGGTTGTCAAGATAAAATATTCCACACATCTACTATAACCATTTAGATGGTTTTCTTATTCCCAAACTTTTTCATAGTTGGTGAATTCTGAATAAAAAAGCCCTTCTTTTTCAGAAGGGCAAAAAATCTTAATCTTAGAGCAGAGAATTGTTTTACCAGTCACCTCTCCTATACTCATCGTTAGTCTTTTGAGTCCGGAAAATATTACCGAGACTAACCGTGCCATTTGTAGGGTCATAATTTAAATAAACGGTATTAGCAGGCTTGTTATACCAATCTCTGTCGGGTCCCGGAGAGTAAAAGAGCCACTCACCAGCATCCTCATATCGATGTCGTAAGTAAGTTGAGCTACCAATTGGGCTATCAAAGAAATACTTGTAGTTATAATATACAAATCGTTCACTTATCTCCTTAGGTGCCCAACTCAGAAACTGTTCATAGGAACAAAAGGGGTCGTGTGGAAGCGAGGTTATATAAGACACTGGAGTAGTAAGATGACTTGGTACACGGGAATGAAATGGTGGTTCATTTAGAGTGCCCCAGGCTCCCAAAGGATGTCCATAATCCCACGGTGGAGGGTAACCATTATGGTCTACTCCGTATGATTCAAGGGCTGTCGCAATGGAACGCATATCAGCTTTACAGCGTGAAACTTTACTTCTCACCTGTGCCTCCAGGAAATTTGGTACTGCGATTGCCGCTAAAATTGCAATGATTGCCACAACAATCAGCAATTCAATGAGAGTAAACGCCTTCCTTTTTCTCATTTATGTTCACCTCCTTTGAAAAACGATGATATTAAAGCTATATCCACTTCCTCAGAAACAAATACTGTCCTTGCTCTTTAATCTCACCTATAGAACAAGACCACTTATCTTTTACGCTCTGAAATCCACTCAAAGGATTGTTTCTCTCAAGTATTTTGTCGGATAATCAACCCTCACAGTGACCAGTTTATTCGCACCAAAGAACAAAAACAAAATATATTGCAAGATAATAAGTAAAATAAACAAAATATAGTATTTGATAATCCTTGAGCATGTCAAGAGAAAAAATAATACAATATTCTGTACACAAAATAATAATTTTCTCAGAAAGAGGTTGGGTTTTTTCTCCCGTGTAGTTTTCGCCTTAACTCGTCTTTGATTTTTTGATAAGATGATAAAGACGCAGAAAATCCTCCAGATTTAGTTGTTCTGCCCTATGTTCGGGGTTTATTAATGCACCCTTGAGGAGCTCTCTTACTTCATTCTTATTCCTTTTGCCTCTGACAGAATAAGTTAAGGCATTCAGAATGGTTTTCCGCCGTTGAGAAAAAGCATCGCCTATCAGACGAAGAAATTCATCAACCTCTTCTTCTGGAAGTAATGGGCTTGGATGTGGCGTCAACAGGATAACTGCTGAGTCCACTTTTGGCTGTGGAATAAAATTGCTTGCTGAAATAAAAAATACAATACTTGGTCGTGCAAATAACTGCACTTTTATAGAAAACCCACTAATTTTTTTTGACCCGGGCTCTGCGACCAATCGTTCAGCAACTTCCTTTTGTGTGGTAAGGACAATTCTTGACCAGCGGGCATTACCGGTTATCAATTTCATTATTAGGGGGGACGTTATCTGATATGGGATGTTTCCAACGATGACGACATCCTTAAAATTATCGCACAACTTAGCGAAGTCAACCTTCAGGACGTCGGCATATATAAATTCTACACCGGGCAGATTTAGAAAAAATCTGGTATGAAGACTCCTGAATCGTTCATCCAATTCTATACCGACATAACGCCGAGGATTATAATGAAGCAACGCCTGAGTAAGGTTACCCACGCCTGCACCAATCTCAATAACCAGTGACTCAGGTGTGATATTGCAGACTCGCGCAATTTCCTTGAGCATACCTTCATTAGCCAGCAAGTGTTGTCCCAGCGATTTCTTCAATCTACCCGGCTTGTTTGTATAGATACGACGGTATTCGCGCAAAAGAGCACGAGTACTATAATGTGGTTTATTTTTGTTGGTTGTTTTACGGCTCACGCTTTAATTTCCTCTTATTCTCAGCCAGAGTTACAGCAAGCCTGATTGCATTAAGCAGGCTTCTCTCATCTGCTATACCCTTGCCTGCAATATCAAATGCGGTGCCGTGGTCAACCGATGTACGAATAAAGGGTAACCCGATGGTCACGTTAACCCCGCCATAAAAGTCCAGAGTTTTTATTGGGATAAGCCCCTGGTCGTGATACATTGCCACCACCACGTCCAGTTCTCCCTCCAGCATTCTATGATAAATAGTATCCGCAGGATACGGACCAAGAACTGATATTCCCTCATTGTGTGCCTGTTCAATTGCAGGCTCAATAATGGTCTTCTCTTCGTTGCCGAGCAGACCGTCTTCACCGGCGTGTGGATTCAGACCGCACACACCGATTCGTACCACATCGGTTATCCCAAAATACGCCATAAAATTATGTACCAGATGAAAAAGACGAACCAGCTTGTGCTGAGTCAATGCCTGCATAACTTCACGCAACGGTATATGGATAGTCGCAAGCACCACACGCAATCTATCAGCTACCATCATCATCGCAAACTCTTTTGTCCCTGAGTAATGCGCCAGCATCTCAGTATGTCCGGGAAAATGTATGTCTGCCAGATGCCACCCATATTTGGAAATGGGTGCAGTGACTATTGCATCAACTATTCCCTGCATAGCCAGTCTGATGGCTGTGCCAACGTATCGGAACGATGCATAACCACTCTCAGCCGATGCTTTGCCTATCAGGGTGTCTATACCCGGAAGACGTATTTCCTCTGAGTCCAGCACAGCAATTCTATTTGCACTTACCTCCAAAGAGGATGTCTCTTTTTCTGTAATGCGAATTATCTCAATCTCTTTGCCAACTCGTTCAGCATAGAACTCAAGCACATCTACTGAACCTATGATAACTGGTTTACACCTGCTATACCATTCATCCGGGTGAGTCAGGGCTTTGATAACTATCTCTGGACCTACTCCTCCCGGGTCACCCATAGTTATTGCCAATGCTATGTGTTCCTGTCGTTTGCTCATAATTTTAATTAACAGAGATTTACAACGTTCTATCTTTCACCGGGCAAAACAATGAAATTGACGAGTTCAAATTCTAACACATTTTCTCTCATTATAATCTGGGAAAAGAAATACTTCGTTCCCCAAGACTGTGATGATACCAATTAATAATTTTATCCCCCAGGCTAATGTATCTCAAAAAGTATGGAATTTAAAGCTCAGGGAAGACAGATGATTTTAACTCACCAGTCTCTGGGGAGTAGTTCCAGGGTTTGCCGAACATATCCACAGGTTCCCATTTCTGTCCTGGAAACAGGTCGTTTAAAGTCTTCGGGTACTCACCGTGCTCTTCTTTATATTTTTTGATGAGCCCGCGCACACCTGAGAGGAAGCGTTTCACACGTTCTTTTGCCTCAGCCATCGTGGAAATAAAATATTCATCTTCAGGTGTTTGTTTATACACCACGAAATAAGAGGTACCCCGGGGTTCTGGGGGTAGTTGATTGTGGAACGTCATAATTGTATGGTCAACAATCTCACGGTAAAGAGGCAACAATTTTTGTTGTCGTTCCAGAGCGGCGTTAATGCTTTGTTGAAGTCGACTATATACTGGTGCCTTATATTCTCCGAGCACTTCGCTCTCTACAAGTTGATTGAGATTTGTAATATCTTTTCCAAATTTAGATTTGTATTTTTTTGCCGCTCCTCTAAGTATGGCAATATGCCATTGAGTAATGACGTCAATAATCTTATTCCTGGAGATTTCTTCAAGGATTTTATCTTTGTTATCAATAGCTCGCAGATAGTCCTCAATCCGTTTCTCAAGAGCAATATGATAATTACCCATTTTCTCATCTACATAAGTTAGAAGCCGAGCAACATAATCAGGACAATCTGGTGCCTTAAGTGCCATCCTATAAAAGTATTTAGCACGTTTGTACTCTCTAAGGTTCCATACACAATCATATCCACCCCAGTAGCCCAGTCGGTACGTGTAGCGTGGGGCTTTCAGTATTCCCTTTTCTATCAGTGCAAGACCTTTCTTGTAGTCACCTGACTCTTCACCAATCACCGTATCGCCAAAAAGGTAGGCATTAATGAAGTAATTGTTAAGGTCAGTAATTACATCAAATAGATTTACCACAGCGGAATAATTTCTGTCGCTCAGATAATGCCCCCCAAACGCCTGAATTGCACGTAGCCAGATGAAGTCTGCCATTATCATATCGTAACCGAGCGAGATGAGCTTAACGTATTCACCCCGCGGTAAATAGAGACTATCTCGATAAGGACGCCATCTTTTTATCTGACCGAGATGTCTGTGCTGAAAATAAACTGCACAACTGAGTGCTACTAAGAATAGAACCCCAAAAGCTACTCTCCGTAACGTAATTCTTTCTTTGAAAAAGTGCCTCATAGACCCCGGCTCATTTAATGTCGCGGTGTTTGAAAGTAATTATTGCCAGCATAAGAATACACCCTGTATATATTATACCATAAAGCACGGCAATCGCATCAAATCCAACCACACCGTAGACCGCATCAAATCGTTTGTTAAATAACTCCAGATTGGGAGAGAGATGAGCTGCACAATAGGCAAACCCATATTTTATCTTGCCCCCAATGGAGGCGAGTGCACCCTCTTTCTCCTGCAATCGCCACGCATACCGGATTATGTCTTCATTCAGACGCCCGATGATAAAGGTCAGGACTGTGAGAATCGCACTTAACGTGGATGAGGTAATAGTTGAGTAAAGAATGGCAAATGCCATAATTATCGCAAGCTCCAGACAGGTATAAAATACCACTGGAACAATATTCATAGTAACTTTTGATTGATAAATAAAGAACAACGACCCAAAAGCCCGCAGTACTGATAGCACTGCCGCTTTTATTAAATAGAAGATATATCC
>JAGHBZ010000383.1 GCA_021160705.1 Candidatus Sumerlaeota bacterium | reverse complement strand
TCCTAATATTTTCTTCTATAAGGAGACCAGGAAGCCAGGAATAGGAGTTAACCTGTGAAGGTCAGTTCTCATTTTCACATTTTAGAGATTTTGAGATTAGTGGTCGGCGATAAAGATGATGAACCTTGATAAACCGACTAAACCGACCTAAACCGACCTAAACCGACTTAACCGACCTAATCGGACCCAACGGACTAAACCAACCAAACGGACTAAACGGACCCAACGGACACAACTTTTTGATTTTTAGAATTCCTTAGCAAGTCCCTGCGGCAGAGATGAGGGGGATACTTTATCGTAAAGAAGACCACATCATTGCTAAATAACCGTTTTATTCACTGATTCTATCTTTGCCACAGAACATAAATCTCTCATTAGCACCCCGTTTCAACGAGAGGAAAAATTCTAAAATGCGAGAATGAGCCCTGACCCCACAGGTTTGATTATCTATTTTTTTCCTGACGCACTTCCACTGAGACTTTATATAAGTGGGCGGTAGCACAGGCATCAAGTACCCGAATAATTGTCTGGTGGTATGCCTTTGCATCGCCACGGATTATCACATTATCAATTTTTCTGCTCTGGTTAATTTTTGTCAATTTTTCTGGCAAAGATTTAATATCCACCAATTTATCCTGAATAAAGATTTCATTTGTATTGCTTACCACAATTACCAGTGTGGAGGGTGGAGTTTGTTCAACGACCTGAGCCTGTTCTGAGTATGGAAGAGTCACATTTAAAAAAGCCTGACTCTCTTTAATAGTCGTTGCCAGAATAAAAAAGAAAATTAAATTAAACACCACGTCCAGTAATGGTGTTAGATTAAGACTGGGTTGTAATTCTTCAAACCAGTCCTTATTGTTATTTTGAGGCATTTTTGTTATTCCTCAGGAGGTTCATTATTTTTGTAGGTTTCATCTTTATCGGGCACAGGGCTTTCCTGCTGGACATTACTCATAGTGCGGATGATTTTTTCAGCAAGTTCAGGCAAAATCTCACGCTGGTACTTCAACAACCGGTACCGAAAGATATTGACCACCAGAAAAGAAGGAATTGCAATAAAAAGTCCCCACATTGTGGTGACCAGTGCTTCATTAATACCATAGCTCAGTTGAGCCACTGAGGGATTGGTGGTAGTGCTGAAGAGATAGAAGCTCTTCATCATCCCCAGAATAGTCCCGAGCAATCCGAGCAGTGGTGCCACTGTATAGATAACCGTGAGTTGACTATTGCGCTGATATAGACGACTGATTTCGTCAGCTGTGATGTCGTTCAACTGTCTGGTGGAAAGTTGTGAACCACTGCTATTATGTAGAATCCGCTGGATTATTCTTCCGAGAACGGATTCATCTGTTGCCAGAAACTGCTTTAGATTTTCTATATTAGTATCCGAAGGCTCGCCCTTAAGCAGGGGTGCGAGCTCAGCGGGAATCAATTTCGACCTTCGGAGATTAATAAGTCCCTGAACAATATAAGCAATAGCAAATAATGAACAGGGAATCAGAAAGAACATCATTACCCCGCCAGCCAGTATGTAGCGTTGAAAATAAGTTTCCATTTTAACCCTCTTCCCCGAACATAGCAGGTTTATCTTGTAAAATAAAGATTATGGTTGGCTCACTTCTGTTTTTTATAAAGCCAGGATTCAGAACTCACTATTCAATAGCAAATATCCACATTAATCGATTTGTTTTGCCTCAAGTTCTATAACACCAAGGTCATATTCACCATCCTTTTCCACGATACCAAACACCGTTTTTACCACAGTAGTATGATTGAGGTCATAGCCACGCCTTATCAGTTCTTCCTGTTCTAGTTTGCACATTGCTGCCAAAGCAGTCCGGCTCAGCTCGAACACTTCGTAAAACCCACTTCCCTGCCGATTAACATACACACCATTATCAGTCTCTGCATAGGATACAAAAATTGAAGGTTCCCCTGGTCCCACGAATTTTTGTTCAATACTGATACCATAGCGTTTCATAATTTTTTCCACGACCGAGCGGGGATAGCCTTTGAAATTAATGGTTCTAACGGGACCCCGTGCTACTCCGATAGATGCATATTTACCCTGATGTGCCTTAGCCTGCAGGAGACGTGCATCAAGTTGTGAACGAATTCTTTGTCTGGTCTGTTCCAGCTCCTTAAGTTCAGCCATTAATTTATGGCGCTCAATACTCAGGTGTTCGTTCACAGAAGAGTCCTGAGCAGTGGTTTCACGAGGCGATTCTTCTCCTGAGGGTTTAATCTCTTCGGGTTTCACCTGCTCGGAGGGGTGTGGTACTGTGGCTGCCGCTTTGGGAAATGAAGTCTGAGGGCTTGGTTGTGCCGATTGCATTAGATTCGGTTGCTTCAGAACTGGCTGAAGCAATATATTGAGTTTATTTAATCGGACTGGCTCTTTAATTGGCTGATATACGTGCGTGAGTAAAAACGAAAAAATCGCCAGATGAAAAAATATAGAGACTAATATACCAGCATGGTTTTCTACCCATACACTCAGTCTATTCTGTTGTTGTGATTTGAATTGCGAGGTCATAATTAGGCATCAATACGAACCCATTTTCTGGCGTACGTAATTGATTAATCCACCTGCATTCAGGATTTGCATTATTTGTGGTGGCAATGGCTGAAACGAATATCTGGTATCCTTGTGCAGAACATAACCTTCGCGCAAATTAACAATTAGTTCATCGCCCTGTTCCACGTGCTCCACGAGCTCCGGCAATTGTATAATTGCTAATCCTTGATTAATGGCATTGCGAAAATATATCCGGGCGAACGATTTAGCGATAATAACAGCGATACCAGCGGCTTTCAGACAGATGACTGCCTGTTCCCTGGACGAGCCACAGCCAAAATTTCGTCCAGCCACTATCACATCACCCGCTCTGACCTGAGATGAGAACTCCGGAACTAAATCCTCAAGTGCATGCTTCGCCATCTCTGAAGGGTCGTTGATTGTGTACGTATACTTTCCCGGGAAAATTACATCCGTGTTTACATTATCTCCTAATTTCCAGACCCTGCCTTTAATGATGTCTTCCATTTTTCTATTCTTTTGCCAAATAGTAATGTTTACTTCATCTTATAGATACATTTCAATTGAACTAATTTAACATTGCTTAATTCTTTAAAGGTGAAAGATGCAAAACAAAATCCAGCTCTCTGTTTATAATTAATGTATACCTTATCTTACTGCATTTCTCTCCCAGAGGTCAATTATGTTATACACTGGAGCGAATATGATAAATGACTTTTACATTCTGGAGTGCTGACCAGCTTAAAATTTTCTCCGACGGAGAGAACTTGAGCACATTGACCCTATTGGGTGCTGAATATTTCGTTCTGTAAATTTTTAGCCCATTGCTCCAGTGTTGAACAGAAAGGTTCATAGGTGAGGTTATAGTGCAAAGGTGTGATGGAAATTTTGTTGTTAAAGAGCGCTACATCGTCAAGTTCATTCCCCCCGTTGCTGGGGATAAGTTCCTCGCCGATATTGCGCAGAATTATCCTGTCCTCTTCTTCCCCGACCTCCTTGTAAATATCAACGTACATTGATTTTCCCTGTCTGGTTACAGCAATGCCATCAATCTGTTCCTCTGGTGAGTTAGGAATATTGACGTTAAGGAGTACATCCTCAGGAAGCCCGTGTTCAAGCACCTTGAGTGCAAGTGTTCTGGTAAATCGTGCAGCAAAATCAAAATAAGGTATATCACCACGCCCCGCTGCTATTGATACCGCAATAGCAGGGATGCCAAACATTCTTGCCTCCACCGCCGCAGAGACCGTGCCAGAGTAAAAAATACTATTACCAGTGTTCTGTCCCCGGTTAATGCCTGAAATAACAAGATGTGGCGGATGCTCTTTCATCATCTTTGTTATACCAAGCTTGACACAATCAGCCGGAGTACCATCAAGGGCATAACCCCAGAGCTTATTTTCACGATACACTTTTCGGAGGTATAGTTCTCTAAAAATTGAGACACCATGTCCTACGGCGCTCTGTTCTCCTTCTGGGGCAATAATGGTAACCTGCGCAATGGAGACTATTTCCCTATATAGAGCGGCTAAGCCCGGAGCGCTGATGCCGTCATCATTTGTAAGTAATATACGATATGATTTTTTGTTCATTAAAGTTATACCACGTCTGGGGGTGAATTACTACATCATAGCCAATCAGTCTTGTCCCTGACACAAGAACAAAACATAGATTTTTCTCAAATGCTCCGGGAGAGGTCAATACAAATTTAAGGCAAATAAAATCCAGCATAATCATTAGGTAATTTCCTGGAGTTCGTGAAGCGATAAGACATCATCTTTTCATTAACTCCTCGATTTATCCAGGGGGTATAAAGATGAACAAAAAGCCTGTTAACTGTTTATAAATTTTTCATAATTTTTGTTCATATACTCACTATTGAAGATTCGCGAACCTGTTTTCTTAGAGTTAGTTCCAATAGAAACGACCCGTATGTAGCCCGGTGCGAAAGCGGTGGAATTAATGGCAATAAAAAAGCCTATCTCCATAGGAGCGAGCTGTATATATTTTGAACAGAAATTTTGCAAAATCTATAAACGGTTGAGTGGACTAATCTTCACGCTTCTCTTTTCACCTTGTTGAAACAAGGTGTTAATAAAAAGTGAGGCACACTTTTATTACGCCATCACCGATGACCTTTCCACCCGATTGAATTCACTTATTGAGGAGAGCTAAATTTAAACCACGTGGTTTTTAAAGGAGGGAGCGAAACCTATTAATTATTATCTGCATCTTATCTGATGATTAGGGTTAAAAATATATCAAAGCGCTGGATTCGTCTAATGTACCACAAAAAGTCGTGATGAACCGTGAACATAATATATGAGGAATACCTCACGTAGAAGCGCAAAAAATGCGGTTACGCAGATAAAGAAAAACGGCGTTAAGATACCTACCAGACGCCAATCAATTCCGATTCCTGCAAGGTATATAAACGGTAACCCTATACCGACCATAATAGCCGGTATATGCCATTGCCCCCGGAAAATTAAATAGAGAAACCCGAGAAGATACAGCACAACCAGCAGACGAGAATTGAACAAACTCATCTGAGCGTATGTGGTTAGAAAAAGCCGTTTGATTCCTCTGAGACTTCCTTTGAGTAATTGCTGAGGAGTGTGAAGGGAAAAAAGATATTCCAGAACAGAAATCTCTTCACCAGCCCAGGCGTTCTGGCTGACGTCTTCAGACGAAGGAAATCCAGGCTGGTCTTTAAACTCAAGGTTACGATAGAACCGAGCATGGATATTAGTAGTAAAGAAAGGGTCGTGCCCCGGGGTGTACAGGTAATTAGCAATTAGATGTGGGGTAAGAATGAATAATGAAATCAGAATAATGAGTATAGGTTTCCACCACAACCATTTGTCTTTCAGAGCAATAACAAAAAGCACAGGAATGAGTAGCGAAGGTGAGGAGGCACGTGTCAAACAGAGCAGTCCACCAATGCCTCCCAGTCCAATACATTCAATAAATGTAAGTGAAGATTTGCAATGTAATGCAAAATAAAGAAACATTAGAAAGAGGAAAAGATATAGCTCAAAGCGGAGTCCACGATTGCTCATAAAAATCAGCTGTGGGTTGAGCGCTGTAATAAGAGCAGTAATGAGTGCCAAATTACCTGCCACTGAGATGGAAAAAAGTCTCTTAAAGATAATGCGGGCAACATAAAAGAGCACAAGAATTAAGAGAGTGGATAAAATAACTGTTAGCAAACGTAAAGACATACGGGTAGCAGGGAGAAAAACAAACCAGAGTTTGCAAAGCCAGATAAACATAGGCTCACGTGCAAACGGCGGGTCACTCATTGTAGCTGTGAAGAAGGTTCTGGTATGCAATACCAGGTGATAGAATCCTTCAGCATCAGGGTCAAGGATACGACCTGCTTTTTGTAAAAATGCCATCCATCGGAGAATGAATCCACCCATTATAATAAAGAAAAGTGAAACAGTAAGACATACCCGGTTAAGGTATACACCACGCCGCAATCCGAGAAATAGTATCAGGAAAAATAAAAGAATTATAAGGATACTAATTATGAAAATTACACCAGGGAATACCCGTACTATAATTAGCGCAAGAATTGATATGGAAAAAGCAAGCACGTTTTTGAGTCTGCTCTGAAAAGAAAGTACACGAAATAAGTATTCAAGCAGGAATGGAATAAGATAAAGAAAAGGTATAAAAGCCAGTCCTACCAGGTGTGCGGGAAGTTGGGAGAACGGAGTATCTCGCGTCAGGAGTTCAAGCACGCCCTTTTGAAACAATACCACCGTCAACAGGAATAAAACCATATACCCTGATACCAATATTTTCTTATCATTTCTATTCATTTGCGTTTTTCCTGAAAAGGCGAAAATGATGGTGACCGTAGAAACAATGATTCAGTATTCCTGCCCGGACGTTCTCCGTTCCGATAAAGATTGATAGAGATAACAAAAAAATACGCCTTGCGCGGGATAAAACGCAGACTGCGTAGCTGAGTCCAATCAGTGGAACGGGTGAGTCCAACAACATTAAGCCATTGGCGGTGGATAAGACGCCTGTCCTTATCATATAAGTGCAACATTACATTGACAGAATGATTCGGCATATTAATTGATTTAGCCCATACAGAGAAATAAATTGAGTTCATATCTTTGACAGGGAGTGGTTTTGAATTCAGTTGAAATCCCACACTTTGAGCAGGAATGGAAAACTTAAGGACACGATACCCATCTCTATTAATAAAGCTATATTTTACGTCTTTACTAATAAATCGCCAGAACCCTGAGAGTTGTCCAGGGTAGTCGGTTGATTCAAATCCATAATTAAGATTGTTAAGTGGTGGAGTGCATCGTAGAATGTTTATGAGATTATCAGCGGAGGAACCGAATTTTTCGGTAGATTTAACCCGTTTGAGGGTAATCGCGCCAAGATACAATTTCCGACCCTTCTCCTCCCCTTCACCTGCAAAAAGGTCGTTCAGAAAAGAGATTTCCAGCTTTTTATCGCCAGAGGCAGGGTTATTGTAGATAAATGATTTTGTATCCCATTCATTGTTGTTTTTATCAAATGCAAAATACCCAACAATAGACTTATTTATTTTTACTTCAACCAGCGGGGAAGCCGGGACATCATTAATTGCGCGTAGGGAGAAGAGATATTTGCCTTCAGGCAGGTTCTTGAGTTCGTAACCTGCGGTGCCATTGCATCGAAAACACAAACAGAGTTCACCCTGTCGGAATTGAATCTCCGGCAGTTCAATCCCTTTGATATAATCAAAAAAGTATCCTTTAAGGGCAAATGTGGATTTTCCTTTTTCAACATCAAGGCTCAGGGGGATACACTGAGATAATATTTTTTCTCTACGTGCTTTGATGCTAAAGACATTCAAGCCCTCTTTAAGAAGGAGATTGAATTCTAAAGTATTTGTAAAATGAGTAGTCGGACTCACTCGCATATTATTGAGAAAGAATTCAAGTTCTTCAGGATTAATCATTTTTGGAAACGTAACACGCAATACGTAATCTCCACCGAGTAGATTTGTCAGATTTATTTTGAGTTCACCAGATTGAGCTTCATCTGGCTGATTAATATTTAGGCGAAACGGTCTAAAAGGATATATTATTTGCTGATAGTTTGGACGATATAACCGAATTGACCATAACTTCTCATTTGGAAACGCTGGCACAATCTTCTCCAGACGGTAATATTTGCTAAGTATAGTTTCATAAAGTTTTATCTCTTGCCGGGAGGTGCCTGCATAAAACATAGTGGCAAACCAGAGGTTCTTGTCATTGTAAAAAATCCGTCGTTTATCATAGAGCACAAAGTTATCAGGACTAATCCCGAACCGTTGTCTATAAAAGTTAAATCCGCTAAGAACCGCACTGTTAGCGATGACCTTGAACTCCTTGCCCGGTGAGCGTTTCATAATATATTTTAAAGCGCTCTTATAAGGACAGACCTCTATTGTCATCACTTTTACAATTGCTGGGATAAGGGGAACGTTTATTGCCAGAATCAAAACAATGGTCACGAGTATTTTATATCTCCGGTGCAGGTTCAAAGCATTATAGATAAAGGCGAACCCGGCACCTACCATTAGAAAATAAAACGGGAAAAGATAAATTACATACTTTTCGGAGAACGGCATCGTGCCCTTGAACAGGATAAGCGAAATAACAGTAATTACATAGGCTGTCCAGAACCAGCTGACCAGCCAGGCATATTTGTTTTTTAAACAATAAAACATCCCAAGAATAAAAAAGAGTCCAAAAAGTGCACCTATAAAATGGCGTCCACCACCATAATAATCCGGGAAATGAGTAAAAATCCGAAGAAAAAATTTTGGTGTCAATGAAACACCTTTTGTCATTTCAATATTGGGGAAATGAGATATTCTGTAGAAGATGGAGGAGATGGTGTTACCAATGTTCACTCCACTAAACGAAAGTGATTTTAAATCTGTGGTTGATATTATTAATGCAATAAAAAGCAGAACCGTTGAAATAAGAACCGCAACAATTATAAGAAAGAATTGGTTGTTTTTCAGAGAAAGGAGAACACGGTGGAAATCCACGTGTGTCAAAAGGTATACTACCACAAAGAATATAACCGTAAGGAGGAATACGTATGTGGTAGGGTGAATGCCAATATTGGCTATCCCAAATAGCAGGGAAACAAAAAAATAGAAGACATTCCGCCTGCACAGAAAAAGCGCCATAAAATAGACCGTCAGCAATGAGAAACAGAGCATTTCTGTGTAATATCGTGCTTCCTGAGAGAATCGAATGTGATATGGGGAGATGGTGATAAGAATAGCTGTGGCGAGGGCGGTTTCACGATTAATAAACCGCCAGCAAAAAAAATAGATGAGTGGAATAGAAAAAAGCCCAGATAAAAAGGAGGGCAATCGTAGACAAATTTCCTGCTCCCCCAGAGCAAGAGCCAGTCTCGCAAAAATGAAAGATAAAAAATGCGGACGGTGAAAAAACTTTAATGATGAAATCTTGCGTGCGTTAGCATAGGTCTGGAGTTCATCCATCCAGAGCCCAAGTGCTGAGGCACCATAAATGCGTAATGAAAAACCAACAAGGACTAAAACAGCTATGATAATGGTATCGGTTTTCGTCCATTCACGGATGTCGTGACACTGAATATTACTCTGTTTAAGAAAGGTATGTTTCGTTTCGCTAACGAAATCTTGTTTTCGTTTTTTTCTGCTCTTTCTTTTCCGTCTATTCATATCCCTACACAATGAGCTGGTGTGCATCGCTGAACTCAAGCACACTTTCTATTGCATCTATTTTCAAAAAAAAACTGTGTCTCAGAAAGATTTTGTATCCGGCTCAAACTCTGGTGAACACAGGAATAAATATTCGGTCTTTTTGCCCGGTCGTTTACCATTTGGGTATAATGAGATAACAAACAAAACATACGCAGTCCCTGAAGGAATTAATCGTAGGCTTCTTATCTGGTGCCAGTGAGTTGTTCCCGTCAATCCAGTTGCATTTAGCCACTGGCGACGTATCATTTGCATATCTTTATTAAGGAATAAAACCAGTGCATTTACCGAGTGATTTAGCATCTTTGTTGCTTTACACCAGAATGAGAAATAAACGCTATTGGTATTTCTTACAGAAATAGGCGCAGATACTAAATTCCATCCTTCAATATCGTAGGGGATAGTTATCTTTAATGCACGTTTTCCATCATCAGTGTTCACGAATGTGTAGCTTACTTTATTTGAAGAGAATCGCCAGAACTCTGACAATTTGTTTGAGTTCAGTTTTGACTCAAATCCATAATTAATCCCTGCCAGTGGTAAATGAAATCTCAAATTCTCTTTTATGTTATCATCCACTACTGGCTTACTGCCCTTAGCAATTTTTCTTATTTGTATTTTTCCAAGAACAAGCTCACGATTTATTTTATCTTTTCCAGCGCCGACATTTATGTCATTAAGGAAACTTATCTCAATTGTTTTGTCTTCAGTAGATGGATTATCAAAGATAAATGTTTTTTTACTCCACTGATTATTCCCTCTGTCAAAATCTAAATACCCTGAGGTGTTGTTAATCTTCACTTCAACTAATACAGGTGGTGGGAAATCATTTATAGCCTCTAAAGTAAACTTGTAAACCCCTTCAGGCAACTCCGGGATTTTATAGAGAGCACTACCATTTCGCTCGAATACTAAAGCTGACTTTCCATTGCGGACTCTGGTTTCTGGCAGGGCTATTCCAGTATATGTGTCAGCCAGATAACTTTCAAAACATATAGTTTCTTTTCCTTTATCTAACCGAACAGTAATTGGCAGGATTTCAGTCAGCTTATTTTTTTCACCTTCTTTAAGAGAGAATTTATTCTCTCCATATCTCAAGAAAATAGTGCTTTTTAAACTATCCGCTTGTTCTTCTTTAAATTGTAATTGCTGGTCATTGATGAATATCCTCAAATCTTGCTTTTTAATGCGTAGGGGAAAAGTAATGGTGATGTCATAGTCGCCTTCAACTAATACGATGAGCTCCTTTTCTATCGTGCCGTTCTTGATTTCTTTTATATCAGAAATCTTCAGTACAAATGGCGAAAATGGGAAAATCATTCTGTCGGTTCTTTGTCTGAAAATATTTGCTGACCATAATGTTTCAGCTGGATAAGCCGGGATTCTCCTGTCCAGATAAAAATATTTATCTATTTTCTTATAAAAATTGCTTATAGTTTTATCAGACGACCCAGATGCAAACATACTAACAAGCCAGGTATTCTTAATATGGTGATATGATGGAAGATTGTCTAACTTAAGCACTCTTTTCGGTTCTATACCAAACCTTCTGGCGTAATATTTTATTCCATACCAGGCAAATGTGTTACAAATAATTTTAAAATCCTTAGATTCAGCGTTTTTAGAGATATATTGCACTACCTTCTTATAAGGACAGGTGTCTATTGTTATTACTTTAATTGTTGGGACAATCAAAGGAGTCTGGATGAACACAAGAAGGATAGTGGTTAAAATAATCTCCTTTTTGGGGCTGAATCTGAATAAAGAGGTTAGATAAAATATTCCTGCTGATACTATGACAAAATAGAAAGGAAAGAGAAAAATTATATATTTTTCAGTAAATGGG
>JAGHBZ010000027.1 GCA_021160705.1 Candidatus Sumerlaeota bacterium | reverse complement strand
CAGCGATTTTTCACGGTGGCACAGCCTCGCTTCGGTGGGAATATACCTTACCCTCGGTGCCAGCAAATAATTATCCAACCATTGAAATGGCGATACCCAGCGGAACAAGCGATTGGTCTGGTGCGACAAAATTAGGGGTCTGGATGTATTTTGACCTGAGTGCACCCAAGACCGGATGGACAATCCAGCCAGTACTTTGTCATCCGTATCCGACAGTTAGAGAGCTCGGGAACTGGAATGCTGGCCCAGGAGGTGTTCCCAATGATACGTGGGTATATAATGAATGGGATATTCCGGGTGAATTGGACTTAAGCAATGTTTCGCATCTACGATTCTATTATCATGCAGGTGACGGCTGGGAAAGTGTGGCTGAGTCGGGTAAGGTAGTCATTTACTTAGATGATATTGTTGTTATCGGAACAATTGCTGAAGATAAGACCTTAACTATTCTGGAGCTGGATGGCGGAACCAATCTCAAGATAGAGGGTCTGAATAATCATAAATTTGTTGGTTATATTCCATTAATTGGAGCATACGGAAGATGGACAGATATTCGGGGCTGGAGTAATCCACCCGAGGATAATCTTGTTGATGGTGGCGGTGGATTTTATGACCACCCGGTTGTCTGGTTTGGTGGTTCTAATTGGTCTGATGGGTCTGCTTTCGTAGGTAAGAATATTTTAACAAATAATGCCAGAATTGTGGAATGGCAGGGAACGTGGAACTTTACAGGCGGAGCGAGCCATAATTTTGATAGTAAAATTGTTTCACAGAAAATTCTCATCCGGGATGATGGACTTATGATTGTGAGGACAGAGGCACAGGTTGATTTTAATCTCTCTGCTTCAGACATCAATAATATATATGTGGAGTTTGGTTGGCATATGAATGATTACACCAATGCGATAGTTGTTCATCGGGCTGACTCCACGACCACTACAATAGTAAGCACCAATGATGTTGACATTAGTGGTTCGCCGGGAACACATCATTTTGATGGCGAGATTCTTGATGCCAGCAAAGGTGATTATATTTGTGGATATGGGGGCTCCACATATAATGTCTCGGTTGCATTAGTTCCCAAAGGCTGGGATGATACTGGACAGAGTTATTGTCGGTGCTGGGATACAGCTGGCACAGGTGACATAACAGATACCATTGAACTACACTATTATAATCCACAATTTTTCGCTATTCCCAAATCTGTAAGTAACGGTGAGTCGCATACATTGATTTACTATCTGCTTATTTCTCCAAGAGGCGTCACGGGTTATGAATGGGTCCCTTCGTTAAAGGAGCTGGATGATTCCTTTATTTATTATTCTACTGTAAAGGATTGGCTATTATTTGATAAATAATAAAAGGAGGCGAAGCCGAAAGTGTATGTTATCAAGGATGAGATGTAGTTTAATAACAGCATTGATTTGGATTTTGATGTATCATTTTTACGGTGGAGAGGCAAGTGAAATTGAGTCAAAAAAGGGACACGTCTGGGAACTTACCTTTGGACGTGGACAGACAGTAAAAAAACCGCAGTTCTTCTTGAATGGGAAGCCCTTCTTTCCTCTGATTTATGTGACTCACTATAATAATATAAATGATTCTCTCTTACGTTCGCTGAAAGAAAAAGGGATAAATTGTCTTTATCTCTATATGGATTATGTGGATGCTGGAAAGCCCGAGCTGGACAGGGCTTTGCAATTATGTATGAGGGAAGGACTTCCTGTTATTGCGGAAATAGGTGGATGGGCTTTTGGGAACTATCTAAAAACACATCCTGATGCCAATATGGTGATGTATAACGGGGAGATTGTTCGTTATTTTCCAGATTATGGGAATCCTGAGACAAGGGAAGAGCACCTGAAGGGATATAGAAAAGGTGCACGTTACCTCCGCAAGTTTAAAAATTCACCAGTAATTGCTATTAGCATCGGTGCCTATGACGGCTACCATTTGCCTGATGGGGAGACACATTTAGCCTTTAAAGTGCCATATCATACCGAGCAACAGCAGACGTTTCTTCCTTATGGCAAATGGGCAAAAGAGGCATTCATACAATTTTTGAAGAAAAATATAAAATCGCCAGAGGAAGTAGGGTTTAGTTCTTTTGATGAATTAAATCTCCCGGTAACACCGAGGGATTGTCCTAAAAAAGAGTTATGGAAATACTGGATACTATTTCGCAGACAATATGTAAAAGATTGGGTAAAAGCCACTCTGGATGTAGTGCGAGAAGAAAGTGGTGGACTTCCTGTCACAGTAACATTTGATATAAATTTCTCGCTCAATGAGAGTTTTGCCACACCACCTTTTGAATGGAAAGATATTGTTGACTTTCTAATTGTCTATTACTACGGTCGCTCAGCCGACCCCCGCGCACATATTACACGATTATTGGAGGCGGTCTATCAACCATATTCAAGTCGTGGAATTCCTCTTATTTCATTGATGGAATTTTCCTCTGCATTAGGAAAGATACCAGTAAAAGATTACATTGAGTACTCCTTACCATATGTGTCAGGACTTGCCACTACAGCGTGGGGTGCAGAAGGATTACAGGAAAAACGGGCAAAAGAGTTCTTAGAGTTGATAAAAAACAAAGATAAATTTAACTGCATAGAACCTCCGACGCCAGAATGTGCAGTACTCGTTGATGAAAAAGCCACATATTTTGAAGACCCGTTCTCGCCCTTTTTAGCTAATTGGGGGATGGGATTTGACATATTATATGAATCACACTGCTTTTATTCGCAAATGGTGGATAAATATCGGTATATATTTGTTCCCAGGAATTTTGACTGTTGCCTCTCCATAAGTGAGAATCTTAGAAAAAGGATAATCTATGAAGAAGATAGCAATTGGCAAATGAAAGTATGTTTTGCTGGTAAGCTTGCAGAACAACTCAACCAATGGAAAATAAGCGAGCCTATTATTGAGGAGGAGTTTAATGATAGTAAACTAACAAATTGGTTAAACTTTCTTCCGGCAGAAGCGGTTTCGGTAGAGGAGGGTAGATTGGTAGTTAAAAAGAAAGGATTAAACGTGCGAGGTCTATGTTCACGGCAGGTGTTGACCCCGCCTTATGTGATGGAATTTTCAATGCGAGCCATAGCAGGTCAGCCCCGTATAACCTTGCTAAATGCTCAGATCTATCTCCCCAAGCAGGCTGGACGTGACCCAAAGTTAGAAGATGCTGAATTATCTATTGGAGAGGACGTTGGTGGTTATATCGGTATTTATGCAGGTGTATGGCAACCATTTATCAAACCATTACACATACAACAGACCTCAAAATACCAGATTTATGTACTTCCTTACAGTGAGAAGAAAAATCTGTTGGTAATGAAGATATATCAGAACTTATCAACGACACCCGAGAAGAGGAGTCCTTTTTCAACTATGATATATCTCATTCCACGACGGGAGGTTGACCATCTCTGGTTATTTTGGGCGTTTGAGAATGTAACAGCTGAACTTCATTATTTGCGAGTTTTTAAATTAATAGCAGAAAAAAAATCTTCTGTTATAAGCGAGCCTGCATCCAGAACAAAGAAGATACCCCCGATGAAATACAGTGTCTCAACCCCACCGAATCTTAGACCGCCTTTTGTTTTATCCAGAGGCTATTATTTAAATGGTAAACCTTGCTTTCTCCTGAATGGTCAGCCTTTTTTCCCGATTGCTAATTGGGTGGGGGCAGAAATCAGTCCGGAAGACGTTAATCGTTTTAAAAAAGATGGCTTTAACCTGCTGATATTAAGTGTGGATGTGCCATACGTAAAATCTACACATTTTCAAAATTTACTGCAAACCTGTCTGGATAATAATCTCCCGGTAATTGTGGATTATGCACCGGGTGAATTCTTTGGGTGGGTGGTAGGCAGAGCGGATTTATGTATGAAACTTCCTGACGGAACGCCTGTAAAATATCCAGATTTTGCAAACCCAACGGTGAGGTCTGAATATATTAAGCGCTTAAACAAGTTTCTGCGTTCGCTAAGACCATATTTTCATCAACCAGTGGTGGCAATTTCACCATTTGATTCTTACGATGCCTGTCATATACCTGACGGTGAGCGCCACAGAGATTTTGTGATTCCACCACATCCTCCAAGGGAGCAGACCCTGCCTTTTGGGAAATATGCCTTGCAACAATATAAGAAGTATCTAACCGAGCAGCTTAAGTTCACCCCAGATGTATTGGGTTTAAAGTCCTGGGACGAATTGTATTTACCGCGTTCAAGCAAAGATGCACGCAATGACCAACACTGGCGGAGCTGGATTCTTTATCGACGTTATTATGTCTCAGATTTCTTCACTATGATTTCTGAGTACATAAAGAAGTTCTCATCTTTGCCAGTAGTAATGACGCTGGATGTGAATTTTTCCATTGATGAAAACTGGGGTACTCCACCATTTGTGTTTGATGACCCACTGGATTTTGTCATCCTCTATTACTATTTACTGGGCAAGAGTCCTGAAAGAAGAATCCATCAGCTTCTTGAACGTGTCTATACGCATTATGCTATTCAGGATAAACCAACTATTAGTCTCCTTGAAGTCTCCTCGGGTCTGGGTATACCCACGTCTGCATCTGATTATCTTTACGGAAGCCTACCGTATGTAAGCGGTTTTGCTTTAATGGATAAGGTGACTGGATTTGAACAGGTCGCTTCACGGTATGATGATTTTGTCAAAACCGCGGTCGAGATAAGAAGAAAAGACCTTGTCGCGAGACACAAACCATTTTCTTTGCTCGCATTGCTTGTTGGCACTGAGGATATATATTTTAATGAGACAATTTCTCCGTTACTTCAATATCTTGGTATGCAGTATGATGTTGTTTATGACGAAGACCTCTTAACCCATCCTGAGTTGCTTAAGCGGTATAGGATTATTTATATTCCAAATGGGCAGCCGGTTTTGGCGAATAATGCGAGGATTAAAGCACTGCTTGGTAAAGCGAGAGAATTCGAGACTCTTCTAATTGATGAGAATAGAGGAGAAAGCCTTAGTTCGTCGCTGGATGAAGTAAAAAGATTTGTAAATATAGACCCACAAAAAAGTAACCCCTTGAAAAAGTTACAAAAAATTCTGGAGTCTCCAGACTTATCCAGGTTGCAAATGCCCAGGGTACTTGTTGATGATTTTCAGGAGCTATCCAGTAAATGGCAATGCTCTATAAAAAATGCGGAAATCAAGAATGGGAAACTGCACATCTCTAAAGTAGATGAGAATATAAAAGGGCTAATGCTTAAGCAACAGATTGCGGGGTCTTTTATAGTTGAATGGGAAATGCAGACTGTAAAAGGGTCGCCACGTATATCTATTCTGCTAAACAATTGCAGTGAGATTGAGGGCGAAATTTCTGTAGGGCAAGACGAAAACGGAGATTTAGGAATTTACATTAACAACACCTGGTATCCGCTTGCTTATGGGAACCTAAAGGATACATATCTTTATCGTCTGGCATTACTTCCGCAACCAGATGCGGTGCTTGTTGGAGTTTACATTGCAAGAAAGCGAAGCGGGAAATACCCGGAGGTGGTGGCAAGAAGAGTGTTTTGCACTTATGAGAGAAGGGACCGAAATTTTTTATATTTGCTCTGGGCTTGGGCTGAGGCAGAGGCGTATATAGACTTTGTTAAAATTTACCATATCCCCTGATAAGCAATCTAATAACTTTGCATTAATGTGGTATGAGTAATGAGGCGTTTATTAAAGAGATTTATTTTGGTTATAAGTT
>JAGHBZ010000033.1 GCA_021160705.1 Candidatus Sumerlaeota bacterium | reverse complement strand
GTGCATTGCCTGTGCTGAGTCCAGGTGACCTCAACAATGATGGATTAATTGACCTTGTGGCTGGCAATGATTCAGGCGAACTTTTTTTCATTAAGAATGTAGGAACGACCACTTCTCCTGCATTCGCAATGCCTGTGCCTCTTAATGTTGGAGGTAAACCTCTCCACGTGCAAGCCGGGTATCGCGGTTCGATTCAAGGTCCCGGTGAGGCACGCTGGGGTTATACCTGTCCCACCCTCTACGATTGGAACGCTGATGGTTACCTTGACATTGTGATGAGCAGTATCCTTGGCGATTATGTGGTGTTATTTCAAGAACCCGGAACAGACCCTCCAAGATTTCAGCTCCCTCAACCCCTTTATTGCGATGGACTTGAACTCCACCTGACCTGGCGCCAGCAACCCGCTGTCACGGACTGGGGCACCACCGGGCAGGTGTGCTTGGTCACCTTTGATGAAGATGACCTACTTCGTTGCTTCTGGAGGCTGGACGACCATAATGTGGTTCGTGGTGAGTTGCTTCGACTCAACGACGGACGTGTAATTGAGGCTAACATCAAGGGTGCGGGGCAACGCGGACGCACGAAACTCCAAGCAGTAGACTGGGATGGTGACGGACGTATCGATTTGTTAGCCGGTACCCGACGCTGGCATTCTATTCCATCGCCAGCTGACGGGCTACCTCAGTCCCTCGGGCGCAACCGAGAAGCGGCAGTCCTTTTTCTGCGAAACGTCGGCACCAATGCCAATCCAGTATTTGCTTTTAACGAATTGATGAAATTTAAGGGAAATAGAATTGCACTTGGCATACATTCCTGTTCACCCGTCGCAGTGGATTTGGGAAGTGGCGTCTTGGATTTAATAGTGGGCGAGGAACGAGGTTCATTAATTTACTATTCCCGAAAGGACCTTACAAACTGTCCTGGCGTGTGGTAACTCCGATAGATGCTTGGACGTTTGAGCCTTCAGATGATGTCTGGAGCTACCAGACGGCATAAATTCATCTGCTATTCCTAATTGGAACCAGGTTATAACATTTCCTATTTGAAATACTGTTCAGGAATCCAGAAGATATTTACCAGAATAATATTTTTTCTAATTTCTCTGATTATTCTTTCCGAAAAAGCTTCCGTGTGGTGAGATGGTTTGTTAACCCTCTCCTATCCTTCAATGAGTGCAAATCCTGATTCTCCCTTCTGTCTGCCACCATAAGATTAACCTCTGCCTCTGATATTCTTACTGGAAATATGTTTATATAATAGCCTGGGTCTAACATCATAATTCGCCTCGGAAAGCCTTGTGGAGGATTGTTTCTCTTAATGTTGTTATGTCTTTTTGTGTTTCTTCCTGGAGTTTTTGGAGTACCTGAGCTTTTTGCTGGATTTTGTCAAGATATGCTACGATGCGCTTCTGCTCAGCGAGAGGTGGAAGTGGGATTTTAAGTTTCTTTAAGTTTTTCTGATTTATATGAGTTGCAGTTGCTTCCCCTCCTAATTTTTTTAAACCGTGTTCCCCTAAATAAACTAAAAAATATGCTAAAAAAGGGGGACTTAAAATTTCTTCACAAACTATCCCTGTAATTTGTTGATTTGACGATACCTTTGTTGAACTTATTCCAACTTTGCCAATAGTAGCTGTAGTAGTTAGTAAAACTGTATTTATTGGGAATAATTTTGCATTACTGTTTTCAAGACCTTTAATAGTTATTTTACGATTGCTATCGTACACTTTGTTAATAATCCCCTTTTCCATATCCCCCGGAGTGATCCATATTATCTCTCCATTTGCCCAATATTCTTGCATTGTAGTTTTGGGAGTTCCTCCCATTGAGGTCTCAGCAATCTCCCCTAGTCTGACCCATTTCCAGCCTTTTTCATCAGCTTTGGAGAAGACCTGGTGGAGGGCGGATGGGAGGAGTGCTTTTACTTGTGCCAAGACTTGTTTTTTCAGGCGTTTTACTTCATCCAGTTTTTCGAATAATTGCTCAATCCTCGCTACAATGCGCCGTTGCTCCTTCTTATCAGGGATAGGGACAATAACTCTCGATAGAATTTTTGCATTCATATGAGGTTGTGCCCCTCCTCGAGGGATTATCTGGTCCCAATATTGTGGCGATTGGAAAAAAAAATAAATGAACTCTGGTAAAACTTGACTTTTATTTGCTTTAAGCCTTATTAGATAGGAAGCAAAAACGGCTAATGGACAGCATTTTATCAAATAAGATTTCCCCGTGGTAGCTCCGGTTCTTGCAAATAGAATATCGTCTTGTTCAAGTTTGTATTTTCCTAATTCGCTATCAGAAATCTTGCAATAAGGAACAGATTCCCAATTAACCATGCCATTTTGAATGTCTGTAATTCTTAGCATTTTAGGGCCTATTTCTTCAGGATTCGCTGGCGCTGTATATCCATATTGAGGCTTTTGGCAGATATCTGCCAGTTCTACCCATTTCCAGCCTTTCGGTAATGGGTAGGGCTCGGGGGTTTTCCTATTTTTTGTTTCCAACTTAGTGGACATTTTATTCACCTGTGGTTCTGGAAAGGTAATCTTTCACCTTTGAGGCGAAGTCACGTGCTTTACTCAGGATTTCTTTCTCTTCATCTTTTTCGTATTTAACGAGTTCGCGGTAGTCTGCCATTAGTCGCAGGTTAAATGCGCGATGAAGGTCGTGGCTCATTTCTTTAGGGAAAACGCCTTCTTTAACGAATATCTTATCAAACAGAGAGATAACGCCACTATGTTTGGCAGAGCTCACTCCTTTCAGTTCAAGCAAGGCGAGGACCGCGTAAAACATAGCGTAATAAGAGCGGTTGATTATGCTGAGAGCACTCCCGCCCTGAGCGAGTAATATTTCTGCTCCTTTATGGATTGTTCTGCCTGTTCCAACCGGTATTTTATCAGGCTCTGTTTTCCTTCATTCATATCCGAACACCGTCTCGTTTGATGTTTTTGTAAATAGTGGATTCAGTAATAGGAGAGTTAAGCCATTCTTTCTTGCTGAAGATAAGTGGAGAGATTACAGCGCCCCATTGATAGCTAACCTCCCAGGCAATGTCCAGAATGAGGTCGCGGGTCTCTCGGTCGAGCTCAGGGACAATTACGCAAACATCAATATCAGATTGAGGAGTAGCTTCGCCCCGAGCAGTGGAGCCGTAAAGGATGACCTCAGCGTCTTTTATCTTCGCGCGTAACCTTTCGGAAAGTTGCCGAAGAATTTCTTTTGTTTCGTTATGCAGGAGTTTACTCATTTTTACCCTTCTCCAGGATTTTAGTTAATTCATCCAGGATGTTGAAGATGCGCTTTTCTTTCTCAATGATGCTTGATAATATCACTTCGGGTGTACGGTGTTCAATTTCTTCTTTTCGATTGGGGTTCCGTGCAGTAAGGTCATAGGCTTGTTTGATGACTTCCTCAACAGGAACAATCCAGCTAAATTCTGAGCTCTCCCGTTTTTTCCATTTTGCAAAGCAATCCGCCAGGTCCTCATCCAACACCGGGTTTGCCTTGGTGTATTTCTTGTTCAAAACACTTTCGGAATAGCCTGCAAAGTCATAATACCAGATTTCTTTGGTCCTGCCCTTGCGCTCAAAGAATAGGAGATTGGTCTTTGGTCCCTGACCAGAGGAAGTGACATTGGCAAACACACCAGAAGGCAGGCTGATTATTGTGTGCAGGTTGAAATCTTCAATGAGGGTCTTTTTCACTCTGGCGAAACCATCGCCACGGAAAAGGATACCTTCAGGAACAACGATTCCACATCTCCCGTTGTAGCGAATTTTTTTCATTACGTACTGGAGAGCCAGTAGTTCGGTTGCCTGACTCTTAACCGGGAAATTTCTCTGGACCTGTCTGCCCTCCTTGCCTCCAAAAGGAGGATTGGTAAGTATGACTTCATAGCGTTGCTCATCAGGGATGTTGCGGATGTCCTCTTCCAGTGTGTTCTTTCTCACAACATTAGGGGTAAGCAAGCCGTGTAGTATGCAATTCATTACGCCTATCAGATACGGTAGAGATTTCTTCTCCTGTGCATAGAAGGTATCATTTTGGAGTTTCTCATAATCCTCTACTGTGAGTTCCCTGGACGACTTCATAAAGTTGTAAGATTCAATAAGAAATCCACAGGAACCACAAAAGGGGTCAAGCACCTTCTCGCCGATTTGCGGAGCAATAATTCGTACCATCAGCCTCACAATAGGACGTGGTGTATAGAATTCGCCGGCAACTCCACCTTCCCTGCCAAGTCTCAACAGGAGTTCTTCGTATATCTGCGATAAGATATGTGAGTCCTCAGCGTTGTTGAAATCTATTTCATCAAGAAGGTCAATGACATCCTTGAGATTATAAGGAGACTTCATTCGGTTGCCTCTAATTTCCTGAAAAATGCCGGCGATTTTTTCTCTCTCTGGGGTGCCTCGCAAGGAGCGTAAGTATGGAAAT
>JAGHBZ010000049.1 GCA_021160705.1 Candidatus Sumerlaeota bacterium | reverse complement strand
TAAAGTCGGTGAACTACCCCAGGAAGAACGACCTCAGCTGGGCAAACGAGTCAACGAGATAAAAGAGCGTCTCCTTGCCCTCATTGACCAGCGCTCTCAAGAACTCAAGATAAAAGAACTGGAAGAGAGCGTTGCAGCAGAAAGAATAGACATTACAATGCCGGGTATACGTCCACCACGTGCACAGTTCCATCCGATTAATCAGGTGTTGCAGGAGATAAATGATATTTTTGTATCTATGGGGTTTAAGATTGCTACCGGACCTGATATAGAAACTGATTACTACAATTTCGGGGCGCTTAATTTTCCTCCAGACCATCCAGCCCGGGATTTGCAGGATACGTTTTTTCTGAAACGGGAAGGATTGCTCCTCAGGACTCATACCTCACCAGTACAAATCCGTGTTATGCAGAAACAAAGACCACCGATTGCAATCATAGCACCCGGGAAAGTGTTCCGATGCGACGCAGATGTAAGCCATTCGCCGATGTTTCACCAGGTCGAGGGGTTATTGGTTGACCACAATGTAAGTTTTGCAAACCTGAAAGCTGTTCTGAATGCTTTTGCACAGCAATTGTTCGGCAAAGAAACCCAGACCAGATTCCGTCCATCTTTTTTTCCTTTCACTGAACCCAGTGCAGAAGTGGACATTCAATGTATCTTTTGCAGAGGTAGTGGGTGTAGAATATGCCAGCATACTGGCTGGATTGAAGTGCTGGGGTGTGGAATGGTACATCCCGCTGTATTTGAAAATGTGAACATTAACCCTCAGGAGTATAGTGGGTTTGCTTTTGGTATGGGTGTGGAACGTCTGGCTATGCTGAAATATGGGATAAATGATATTCGTCTCTTTTTTGAAGGGGACATAAGATTTCTGAGTCAGTTTTGACATCTTTTTCAACAAGGAGGATTACTTAATCACAGAGGTAATTCAGGAATGCGGATAAGTTATCGGTTTTTACAACATTATATAGACCTGAAAGATATAAGTGTCCACGAAGTTGCAGAAGCACTTACTATGCTGGGGATTGAGGTTGAATCCGTTTATGATTTAGGGATGGTAAGCGGGAATATCCTTGTTGCACGTATAGAAAAGATAGACCCACACCCAAATGCTGATAAATTGACGCTCTGTACGGTAGATGCTGGCAAACGAGGTGTGTTCAAAGTAGTCTGTGGTGCCACAAATATAAATCCCGGCGACGTAGTGCCGTTAGCATTACCCGGTGCGGTTCTACCCAATGGGACTGTATTGCGAAAAGCCAGAATTCGTGGCGTGGAATCAGAAGGAATGTTATGCTCAGGCGCGGAGCTGGGGTGGAACGACGACGCGACAGGCATACTGATTCTCCCGGAGAGCCTGCCCGTAGGTGAACCCTTTGATGCGTTGCTGGAGATAACCATAACTCCGAATCGACCAGACTGTCTGAATATGGTTGGAATTGCACGGGAATTATCCGCACGATTCCGTCGTCCACTACACCTGCCAGTGCCGAGGTTTAACGAGATAACCACGCCTGCGGATAGCCTTGCCCGGGTTAGTATCACTGCCTGGGAGGGTTGTCCTCGTTACACCGCACGTATTATTCGGCATATTAAAGTAAGACCCAGTCCCCGGTGGCTGGTGCATTTTCTTGAGTCTGCTGGATTGCGTTCTATAAATAATGTTGTGGATGCAACCAACTTTGTCCTGCTGGAGCTCGGACATCCGTTACATGCGTTTGATATGGATAAACTCGCGGAGCATCAGATTATAGTGCGATGGGCAAAAGATGGCGAACAAATTGAGACACTTGACGGCGTGAAGCGAACTCTCACTGCTGGTGACCTTGTGATTGCTGACCCGCAAAAAGTCGTGGCACTGGCTGGAATAATGGGATGTGGCAACTCCGAAATCTCAGATAGCACGGTCAATGTACTGCTGGAGTGTGCGTATTTTACCCCGGCAACCATTCGCCGTACTGCTAAACGTCTGGAAATGCAGACCGAGGCATCTTACCGATTTGAGCGGGGAACTGATAGAGAGAAAATGACTCTTGCACTTGACCGCGCAACTGAATTAATCAAGGAGCTGGCTGGTGGTGAGGTCGCTAAAGGTTTTATTGATACGTTCACACCCTGGACTCGTCCACATCCCGTGAGTGTAGAGATTAATAAGGTTACCTCGCTACTGGGGATTGAACTTAACGGCAGGGAGATTGCTGATAATTTAGCCCGATTAGGGTTTGAGCTGGTAAGTTCCGACCGAGAACGACTCCGATTCAACATACCTTCACACAGGGTAGATATTTCCCGGGATGTTGATTTAATTGAGGAGGTAGCACGAATTTTTGGCTACGAGAAGATTCCTGTGGTCCTCCCTTATATCCAGAGTGTCCCGGCTGAGCTCTCACTCGGCGAACGCATAGAAAAAATTCTCAGTAAAGAACTGGTGGGTATGGGATTTTGCGAAACGATTAATTATAGTTTTGTGTCCACTCGTCAGGTAAGGGAACTGGGATTTCCTGCAGATGACCTTGTGGGAATACTTAATCCGATTTCCAGAGACCAAGACGTTATGCGCCCTTCATTAATAATCGGGCTGATTAATAATTTTATCCATAATCTTAACCGGGATGTCTACAATGTACGGCTATTTGAAATAGGCTCAAGTTATCATTGGGATAGTTCTGCAGAAGACGGGTATAAAGAGCCACGATGGCTTGTAGCAGGGATGTGCGGTAGTGTCGTGGAGAACTGGCTGGATGGCGAGCGTGAAGTTAATTTCTTTGACATAAAAGGAGTGGCTGAAAACCTGCTCTCGGCCCTGGGAATAAAGCGGTACAATATTGAACGGGTCAAGCAAATTCACTGGCTACATCCGGGTAAAAGTGCACAGTTTGTTGCCAGAGGCGAGCGGATATGCTGGTTCGGCGAATTTCACCCGGCTTTGAGTAGCAAACTGGGGATAGAACAACGTCTGTATCTCTTAGAGATGCCACTGTGGATAGTGGAAAAAGTAGCCGAGCTACGACCAACTTTTAAAGAGCTCCCTCGTTATCCCGCTACACGACGAGATTTTGCTTTTATCGTTGATGAAGAAGTAGCCTCCCTGCAAATTGAGCGAAGCATTCGGCAGATTGGAAAGGAACTTGTTGAGAACGTCACATTATTTGACGTGTATCGTGGGGAACAGGTGCCTCCGGGTAAAAAGAGCCTGGCGTATGCAGTCACTTTTCGTGCGCCTGACCATACCCTTACCGATGCTGAGGTGAACACACTCCAGGAGAAAATTATTTCCACACTTAAAAAACAACTTGGCATTACACTCCGATAAATATACACTTCTTTAATAAACATCACCAAAAATAATATAGTATGATTTTCAAGAAGAAAAAATCAGGGCGTGAAAATATTGGAGAGAGAATCAGGAAGTATCTTGATACTTCCCTGAAGGAACAATTCAGTCCATTCCACTCCGGGATTGGCAGTATAGAGAAAATAGGACGCGGCGAGAATACCATACTTCGCGTGATATCCAATCAGGCGGGTCAACGGTTTGTGGTGCGATTTTACCCTTATGAACCTCGCAAAGAAAAAGCACTTGAGCACTGCTATGTCTCCGTGCTGTTTAGAAGAAACAAATTAAATACACCGAAGATTTTTTTTAAAGACACCAGTGCTGAGACCAGAGAGACCTTTGGCTTTGACGTGGTGATAGAATCGTTTATCCAGGGGCAACCATTGAAGATGGAACAGTTAAATGAAGAGCCTGAATTACGCCACCAATTTACCGAACAGTTGAGGATTCTACATAGCGTAAAAAGTACATCCTCAGGGAAATTCTGGCGTGTAGAGAATGAACGCAAACAACCAATTCCATATTTCCTTCAGCGAAGTAAGCTCTATCTTACCCGAATAGGGAAATACCTGACACCACTGAATGCGAAAGAACAAAAATATTACTTCAACGCAATGGTTCGCCTCAGCGAACTCCTGAAACCTGTGAACACGTATAATTTAATCCATGGGGATTTACAACCTCACAATATTTTAATCACTCCAGGCAGGGAGATTTACTTTCTTGATTTTGGTCGGAGCTGTTACGGTTTCTTTGAAGAAGACCTGATAGAAGTTTTCTACGGGATTTATATGAGTGCTCGTGATGGGTTCAATTTATTTCTGAGCGATTATTTCGCGGAAGATGAAGAAAACCTGCATAGCAGGTTTGAGAAGACCTTTAACTTTTTTTCTGCGTTTTATCATCTGGAGAAGGCATCCTCTTCTGCTATTAAGGTGCGAAAAATCCAGGAAGGCAGAAGAAAATCACTGCAGCCGGACGCTGAAACTAAGTTTCTACGTTCAAAGGCTGAACGAAGCTGGGAAAGATTTTTATTGGTTATGCAACAGGTCAATATTTGACGAAAGGATTAAAGATAATGATAACAGCAATCGTGCTTATCAATGCTGAGCTCAAAAAATTGGCGAATCTGGGCGATGAGCTGGCTGGAATTGACAATGTGGCAGAAGTGTACTCCGTGACAGGTGATTATGATTTTGTGGCAATCATCAGGGTAAAGGAGTACGGAGACGTGGCAGACACTGTAACAAGGCATATTGCACAGCTTGACGGAGTAATCAACACGAATACGATGCTGGCATTTCAATGTTTTTCTCGCTATGATATGGAGCGGATATGGTCTATCGGGCTGGAGCAGTAAATAGCACATCGTTTGTGTATGGCTGGCTGAGCTCAGGAGTCATACGATAATAAGGGAATCGTATCATCAGCCCTAATTTTCGTCTATCGTGAAGTCCGGGGTTAAGTTTGTGTGGTTGCCAGACTCTATCGCACACCAGCTCTACTCGCACATATCCTCCACACGGTGTAAACGCAGGTGCAGCACACCTCAGCCAGTCACTATCTTTGAGGTGCAGGTCGCCATAAGGAATGTAGCCAATTGTCATCTTTGTGGTAATTGGAAACCCACCATCCAGTGGATTTTTGAGGTCAAATTTTATCGTTCTGTCAGGCAAGTAGCGGAGATAGATTATTGATTTCTGCTTTGTCCAGTAAAACCAGGTATTTTCAGATACAGAATATTCAGGTGCGCGGAGTCCAACTGCAAAATAGTCTGGTTTGGGCGCAATGGCAGAATAGTATAACCTGAAGGGAAATGAGACCACTGCCACAACAATTATACCGAGCAGGAGTATGGTTTCAGGCATATATGTAAACACGGTCTTTTCCAGCCAGGCTGGTCTGGTTACCTTCTGCGCACCTGAAACACCCAGTGCACTGAGTATCATCAATAGATAAAAGAGTTCGCGGATTAATAATGGATGTCCTGTGAGTGAGGTGAGGACAATGACCACCAGTGCACACAGGATTCCTGTATAGGTTCGCCGGGCGGGTCTCTGGCTGGATACATCTCTTATTCTGCTCAGCACACTACCAAAGACCGCTCCAAGTAAAAGAACGAAACTCAATTCGCCTATAAGACCGGTCTCTGCCGCTACCTGCAGAAAATAATTATGTGCGTTCTCGCGTCTCGGATTCCAGGCAGGCGCTTCAGCATCCCAGTACAATGGATAAAGTCGGTAGAACTGTCCAGCACCCTGCCCAAATACTGGGTTATCACGCCACATTAGTATTCCACCACGCCAGAGATTTAGCCTACCTTTGAGGATTGTGTTTAACCCGGGAAATGCTCTATGAAAATTGAAATAATCCGTGGGAAATACACGTATGCATATCGTAAGGAGGCTTATACAAATAATAACCACCCAGAACAAACGTCTTCCTTTTCTTAGCACCGAATTCAAGAATAAATGGGTAGCCTGAGGTCGTGGATACATCAACCACACAAAAAGGAAACTTGCTACAATAAATGACCCAAAAGCAATACGGGAAAACGTCAGCACCATTGCCACTAATTGCAAGCATAAACCGAAAATCAGTATTGCATTAATCCTGGTCGTTCCCGGCGAGTTCGCTTTCCGGGAGTTCGTTCCTTTTTGCACGAGCGATAATGTGATGAAAAAGGAAACCGCAAGGAATGTACCACAGGAATTAACATCCGGAAAAGTAGCGTTAATTCGCACACCAAATAGTCCCTGCCCCTGCCAGAAGGGAAGCAACCGCCATCGCGTAATGAATTGCACTACTCCAATACAGCTCACTGCCAGAGAAGAGAAGAAAATCATCCATAAGAGCAGGCGAATCTTTCGCCACGTTGAGGCATAGCGTATCATAATTAAGAAAAGAACGAGCGATTCAGCAATCGTGAGACATACTCGCCAGGTACCTTCCGGGGTTTGCAATGTATTGGAAAAAATTTGTGAAAAATCCTCTAATAATGCCGGGAAAAATATCGGCGTAAAATAGAGCGAGGTGGCTATAGTGGTTGTGATTGCCGAGAATAACACAATAAGTAGAAACGTAGATAGTGCAAGAAGGACTAAATGAATATGCGAATCAATATAGCGCTGGGCTGGACTTCTAATGCGAGCAAATGCCTGGGCTGATGAAGGCATACTCCGGGCAAATGACTTTTTCAATAACCACCCAGACCCCCAGCTCAGCAAAGAGAGTTCGGCTATAGACACAGCACTACCACCGTGAAAAAAGGGTTCAATGATGAGCAATGGCAGAATGAGGACAGAGAGCAGGAGTGCAATCTCAGTAGCTAATATTCCCAGCACGAAAAAGATACTAATTGCGCTGAAACAAAGTATAGGCAGGTTTTCCGGCTGAAGCGCGAAGCAGGAAACCCAGTAAAGTAATATAGCCGAGACAAGTATAAAGAAAAAACGCCGAGCATAAAAATCCCGGACTCTATGAAAAAATTCTTGTAGCATTGTCACATAAATACTTGACTTAGCCATTCCATTCATAATTGAATAGAATATTTACATTCAATCTGATAATACCTTTATTAGGTTATCTTAGAAAAGCAAGGTGAAAAAATGGAAGTTTCGCAGGAACTCTTATTACCATTACCCAAAACAGACCTGCACTGTCATTTAGATGGTTCACTCCGGATAGAGACAATGCTGGAGCTCGCAGAAGAACAAAAAGTCAATCTGCCAGCCAATGACCCGGACTCCCTGAGGGCTCTGGTGGTAAAGAATCAGGACAATTGCAAGAGTCTTGAGGAGTATCTAAAGGCTTTTGAAATTACTTTAATGTTGCTTCAGACCAGAGAAGCGCTTACCAGAGTGGCGTATGAGTTGCTGGAGGACTGTGCTAAAGAAAATGTCTGGTATATTGAAGTGCGCTTCTCCCCAATTCTGCATACGAAAAAAGGTCTTAAACTCATCCATATTATGGACGCTGTCATTGAAGGGCTCGCACGAGGCGAAAAAGATTTCGGCGTGAAATGGGGAATTATTATCTCTGGCATACGAGAAATCAGTCCTGACATTTCAGTGCGATTGGCTGAGTTATGTGTTGCTTATAAGAACCGTGGTGTTGTTGGATTTGACCTTGCTGGCTCTGAAGAAGCACATCCAGCAAAAGAACACCTCAAAGCGTTTTATACCATTATTAACAACAATATCAACTGCACTGTGCATGCGGGCGAATCGTTTGGTCCGGAAAGTATTCATCAGGCATTACATTATCTTCGTACTCACCGACTGGGGCATGCGGTGCGTCTGAAAGAAAATGGCGACCTATTAAACTACGTCAATGACCATCGGATTCCACTTGAGATTTGCCTGTCCAGTAACGTCCACACCCACGCTGTGCCTGATTATGAACACCATCCACTACGTTTCTATTATGATTATGGTCTTCGGGTGACCATCAATACAGATAATCGCCTTGTCTCGGATACTACAGTGACCAAGGAGCTTTATCTGGCATCAAAACATCTTAATTTCACGCTGGATGAGATAAAAAATCTGCTCATTTTTGGGTTCAAGAGTACTTTTCTTCCTTATCATCATAAGGTAAAAATGCTAAATGCCGCACTCAAGAAGATGGCTGAAATCTCTGAGACAAAAACCGAAGACCGCCTGTAAGAGTGAGGAACCTCTGGGGTCGGCTCTCATTTTTTCCATTTTAAGAGGTTTTGAAAAATAAAAAGAGCGAGTCCATTCGTTAAATCTGCAATCTGCTTTCTATATTTCAAATAGAAAATGTTGTAATCCAGACTTTTCTCCCGGGGATGTGACAGATAAATTACACTATTTATCCAATTGAGGCGGTGTGAGGGAGAAAGGGAATTTGGCTGTAGGTGGTATGTTAGTGCCGTAAAGGCGTTTCAGTGCCTCCAGCTGTTTTATACGTTTTGTAGCAGTTTTATTAAAAGGTTCTCTTGCCAGCACGTACCGCCAGTATTTCTCAGCCATTTTAAAGTTCCCTGACATAGCGTATGCTGAAGCAATGTTGTTGTAATAATCCATCCTGTTCGGGTCAAACCTAATCGCTCGTAAATAATATTCTATAGCCTTATCATATTTCTTCATACCAAAATAGACCGACGCCATAGTGAAATTAAAATGAGCGGCATCTCGCCAATCATCGGGAAATGTATGGTCGAGTAGATATTGAACCAGCCTGAGAGCCTCGTCAAAATTTGGTTTTTTTGCATACATTAATAATAGGGCAAGGTTATAGTACGACTCCAGGTACTCAGGGTGTTTTTCAATAGATTTGTAGAAGTACTTGATAGCAATCTGTTCGTATTTCTCAGCGAGGCGGAGATGCTGTTGTGCTTCACTGGTGCGTCCTAATGCCAGCAACGCATTGCCCTGCTCAAGGTGACGCTGACGCAATACCAGATATGAATGTCCAAGTGCGTGATTCACATTATAATTTTCCGGGTCAATTCGTTCTACCGATTTCCAGAGAGTGATGTTATCTCTCCAGTCCAGATTACGTTTAATAGAACGATACATCATTGCGAGCATCACGATAACAAAGACCACAAGTGCAATCTGAGTCTGTCTGCTCAGGTGTGGTGAATGAGCTGAATGCAGGAGAATGAATCGCGAAAATACCCAGCCAATAAGTATGCAGAACCCCGCAGAAGGAAGATACAGGAATCTCTCCGCCATAATGTCACCAAAGGGGATGATATTGGACACTGGAAAAAGCGTTACAGGAAACCATAATAAGAGGAAAGCGAGTTTGTTGCGTTTAACAAAAAGATATACGCCGCCCCCAACCCATAGTAAAAGCATAAACAAGCCAAACAACGGCAGTGGCGCCAGAATGCCTGTGGGTGCAGGTATACGAACGCCATCAAAGATGGGCAATGGGAAGTTATAATCAATGTGAAGCACGTCAGGAAAAATCATCAACTTGAAATATGCCAGAAACACAATCAGCATTGAAGCAACGCGAGGTAAATTCGGATACGCCGCAAAATAGGTAGATGATTCAGGGATACCAATTGTGCCCACGACATTTATTCGGGCAACCATATAGACCATAAACACCGCAATATACGGCAGGATATACAGGAGCAGGAAAACAAAAGAATTAAGTGAAGTCGTCAGGCGCTGGAGTTCTTCACGCCGGAAAAGAGGGATGTAAATCAGGATAATTACCGGGAGTGTGATTGCAGTTTCTTTTGATAACAGGGCTAATAAAAAGAAGAGATATGAAAGTAGTCGTTTTGGCGAGAAATACGACTCATCAAGTGACGAGCGAGTGACCAGATAAAAAGATAGCAGACAAAAAAGCGTTGATAGGGTTTCGGCTCTACCAACGATAGATGAGACGTCTTCGGTATGAACTGGGTGTACGGCAAAAATCGCACTGGAGAGAAAAGCTATCAACTTATTTTCGGGAAATATCTGCAATGCAATGAAGTAGACCGCTATGCAGACTAAAAGGTGTATCAAAATATCAGTCACCTGGAACGGAGTGGTGTCAATCTCAGGTTTAAATCCAAGCGATTCAAACTCGCTATGTCTGATGCCCAATGCGTAATCAATCATATAAGTAAGTTCTACTATCGGGCGGTATAACCCAAGCTCCGGCAACATTGGGGGATAGGGTCTGGTAAAAATCTCTAACAGGTATTTTACGCTCTTGACATATTCATTGTCTCTGACATACGCAACGTCATCACCAGTAAACTCGTTCTGAATAATATTAGCAAACGTAATCACTACCAGAAGAGAAATGAGCGGTAACGAGTAAGTGCTTTTCTCAAAAATTAGAGATAAAAAAGGCTGTTTGTCAGGTCTTTTGCGGGTCTTTGTCATTATTGTTTCGCTGTATTACTTTTGCAACTGCGGTGTCTTTGTGGAGAATTTAAATTTTTCAGACGGTGGAATTGGATTGGTCCCGTAGAGACGTTTAAGATTCTCTAATCGTTTGAGATTTTTTTCAGCGGCTTCATTAAACGGGTCTCTTGAGAGCACATATCTCCAGAATTTTTCAGCCATCTGGTAGTGTCCCAACGATGCCAGTGCAGCACCAACGTTATTATAATAGTCCATCTTGTTCGGGTTAAAGCGAATCGCTCGTCTAAAATACGTGAGTGCTTTGTCCCATTTCTTCATTTTAACGTATACCGCACCCAGAGCGTAATTAAACATATCTATGTGTTTCCAGTTATCGGGTAGTGCAGAGTCAACAAGGAATTTTTCTAATCGGGCAGCTTCAGCCAGATTTGGATGCTTGGCTTCTGCTAACAGTTCTGCCAGGTTATGGTACGATTCGTAATATCTGGGATGTTTCTCAATAGAGGTATAGTAGGACTTAATAGCGAGGTTCTCATATTTTTCTGCGAGGCGGAGGTATTGCTGTGCGCGTTTAAGTTGCCCGAGTTGCTGATATATATTGCCACGTGTCAGATAGTATTTTCGCAACTCTTGATATGCGTGCCCAAGCGCATAATGGAGGTCATAGTTATCCGGGTCAACTCGCTCTACAGAATTCCAGAGTGCAACGCTATCTTTCCAGTCGGCGTTTCGTTTTATACAGCGGTACATCATTGCGAGCATCACGATAACAAAGACTGCAAGTGCAATCTGAGTCTGTCTGTTCAGGCGTGGTGAATGAGCTGAATGCAGAAGAATAAATCGCGAAAATACCCAGCCAATAAGTATGCAGAACCCCACAGAAGGAAGATACAGGAATCTCTCTGCCATAATGTCACCAAAGGGGATGATGTTTGATACCGGGAAAAGCGTCACAGGAAACCATAATAAAAGGAAGGCGAGTTTGTTGCGCCTGATAAAAAGATAGACACCAAGACCTAACCAGAGCAGAAGCACAAACAACCCAAGCAACGGCAGTGGCGCCAGAATGCCTGTGGGTGCGGGTATGCGAACACCATCAAAGATGGGCAATGGGAAGTTATAATCAATGTGAAGCACATCCGGAAAAATCATCAACTTGAGATATGCGAGAAACACAATTAGCATTGAAGCGACAGGTGGTAGCTCAGGATTCTTGGCAAAATAAGTACCCTCCTCAGCAATACCTACATAGCCTACCACATTGATGCGAGTTACTATATACATCAGGAATACGCACACATAAGGCAGAAGATATAAAACCAGAAATCCGGGAATACCGCCATACGCTGAGGCACGTTTAATCTCATCTCTGCGGAACAGCACGAGATATACCCCGACCACGAGGGGCAGGGTAATCGCCATCTCTTTTGACAGCAATGCGAGTAAAAAGCAAAGATATGCTGAGAGCTTCTTTAAGGAAAAATAAGACTCATCCACCGGCGAGACAATGACCAGATAAAAGGAAAGCAAGTAAAACAGTGTAGCTAAACTTTCTGCTCGACCCACAACAGAGGCAACTACCTCCACGTGAGCAGGCATTACCGCAAAAATGCCCGCACTCATAAATGCAACCAGCCTATGCTCACTATAGAGTCTTAGCGCAATTACATAGACAAGCACACAGACCATAAAGTGTATAAGAATATTGGTAATGTGAAACGGGAGCTTGTCAATCTCAGGCTCAAGCCCCAGTGCCTCCAGCTCGGTATGTCTAATACCCAGCGCATAATCAATCATATAACTCACTTCAACAATCGGGCGGTATAATCCCAGCTCTGGCATATGAGGCGGATACGGTTCGCTAAAGATTTTCGGCAGGTATTTCAAGCTGGTAACGTTTTTATTGTCTTTGATGTAAGGAATATCATCGTAAGTGAATTCATTCCGGGTACTGTTGGCAAACGTGATAACTACAAGAAAAAAAATAATCACCAACGAATAGAGCCTGTTCTCAAGAATTAAAAACAAAATTGATTTACTCTTATGTGACCTACGAGATTTTGCCTTTCTCGTCATTGATGCACCCTGTACCGTGAAAGTCCGACATTTTATGGCTGAGTCCAAACAATATCCAGAAAAGCGTCGCTCGCGTGGGCGTGTGGAGCGGAAAACTAAACGCCGCGTTTACTGTTAGACATAAGACCGCTCCTATCAGCGACATATCCAGTAATGAGCGCTTCAATGGAACATTGGAGTGTAGCAATCGGGTATACGTAGCAGACAAATGAGAACTAATCGCTAACAGAAACGCAAAAAAACCAAGACTCCCATATTCTACCCAGAACTGCAAAAAGTCATTATGCGCATTTTCCGGTACCCTGTTTTTTAAGTCCCCTAATGTCATAAGCATCCCGGCTTTTGAATCTCGTTCTACCATTTCACGGATGTATGGATAAAACTTCACTGTAAACATTCCTGAGCCAATACCAATTACAGGATGGTCTGCAATCATCTCAGCACAAACCCCATAAAACAGTATACGTTCTTTAATGGAGTCGTCACGAATATCTACCAGATGTTTAAACCGCCCAAGCACGTTAAGATTCCTCACATTGATTGGATTCGGAAACGAGAAAATAGTTACAATCACCGCAAGAGCTACTATAACCGTTCCAAAACTAAAATAATGCACTTTTCTCAATATCAAACGGCGTGTCTTGAGGCTGACAATTACTATGAAAAGACTCCCCACAATTAACCCGATAAACGCACCCCGTGCACCCGTCAATAATATGATGAGCAAAAAGAATAAAAAACAGCCTAACCTTACCCAGTATACCATACTGC
>JAGHBZ010000162.1 GCA_021160705.1 Candidatus Sumerlaeota bacterium | reverse complement strand
TTTATGAGCATATTTTTCTATGTGCTACTCTCTATTCTTATTATGCAATCTGTGTTCTCGTCTTTCCAGTCCAGGTATTTATTTCCTGTCATCCCATTTATCCTTATATATGCGGGGTATGGGCTGGTGCTAATTGAACAGAAATTTCGCCAGCGAACCCGATGGGTCTTTTCTGCAATTTTACTAATCACACTGGTGTATGGTATGGTGTTCTCAATAGCAGTGGTAGTGCTACAACGTGAGACATTTGGCGATATAAAAGCCGCCGCCCTTTTTGTGCGAAAAAATATTCCGCCTTCCACACCTGTGTATTCCAACGAGATGTATAGACCCCAAATCCTTTGCCCCAAGATGCGCTACTGGGCACAGCGAGACATTAAATTTTATTATGGACAACCCCTGCCCGAGAACGCCGTTGTGTGTCTTCACACTGTCTATGGTGGCTCCGCAGCGATGGATTATTTGCTTCTCTCTATAGCACGCCAATATAAATTTCAGGAGATTGGAAGATTTGAAGCAAGCATCATCCCATTACTGCCCGATGTTATGGAGGAACCTATCTCACACCAGAACCCACTCGCCTGGGTT
The DNA here is from genome assembly GCA_021160705.1 of Candidatus Sumerlaeota bacterium. Lineage (GTDB taxonomy): Bacteria > Sumerlaeota > Sumerlaeia > MWCT01 > JAGHBZ01 > JAGHBZ01. Next base: position 6,591 of record JAGHBZ010000162.1, on the reverse strand, counting down.
CTCCGCTATCGTCCTCAGACTACCGCTACATTCATTTACCGAATTATCTCGGTTAGAAAACCTGAAAAACAACCTCTGCAGAATTCTGCTGAGGCTAATAAATCTCAATAGAGAAAACCACAACTTAAAAGTTCCCCTGGTTTGTCCCATATTCTTTGAAACATTTCACTTTCTGATTGAAGTGGAAATTTTTTACCACTCAGGAGTTATCCTGGTCTCCTGGATTCCTTATTAATGTTCTTTTTTCTATGAGGAAACCAGGAAACCTGGAGATGACGACTTTTTCTTACGCACAATCTTTCTTGATTTTTGGACTCCTTTTGAGGAGGTCTGTACGGAAGAGCTGAGGGGAGTCCTTTTTATGGCAAAGAACACTCTACGTCGTTTTTAAATAATCGGTTTTTATACGGGACTCTATCCTTGCACCAGAATACACCTATTTAAAATGGGAAATATTAATTACCCATCACAACGAAAATTTATGAGATTTATTTTGCGAAGTCAGGTATGTCTGCTTTGTAAAGGGAGTGGCTGAGAATATGAGGTTGGCGGATAATTTCCGGCAGGCGATACTTTCCACAGAACTGAAGAATCACGCGTCGGGCAAGCGGCAAAGAGATTTTGTGTCCCGGGGAGACTACAACAGGGCGGCAGGCGTCTTTTGTTCGCACTATGTATCCGAGAATTTTTTTCTGGTCTGGATGAAGCAAGTTTACATAAGAACCTGCTCTGAGTGGTAGTTCTCCAGCGGGTTCACCAAACAGGATGCTCTTGGCGCATCCGATTGTCGGTATGTCGTAAATAATTCCCAGGTGTGTTGCCAGTCCTATACCGCGCGGGTGTGCGATGCCCTGTCCTTCACAGACCAGCACATCAATCGGTAGCGATATTTTGTCCAATGCAGCTATCACAGCCGGGGCTTCACGAAAACTCAACAGACCGGGAATATATGGATAGGTTGTGGGTAACGATGCAGTAAAGGTTTCCACCGGTTCTTTGCGTGCAAAATCAAAGACCACCACACCAGCATAACTCTTACCAGTTTGGCGGGAATACGAGACGTCAACTCCTGCCACGAGTTTAATATCTTTCCAGCGTAGCGTAGATTTTCTGGAGACACGCCCCGCCAGTTCAGCCTGCAATCTTATAGCTTCTCCGGGCAGGAGGTCCCAGCGGTGTTTAAGTTTTAGTTTCATACGGTAGTTCAATTTTAAATATCATCAAAAAAGCAATTTCCTCTGTAAAAATAAAGCATTAACCAATTTGGTTCATCTGGAGATTTTGTCAATGTTCAGGGTAGAGAAGTCTCATACACAGTTACCCTGTCCAGGTACAGACTGGCAGTAGGCGAATTTGCAGTATCAAAATTCATAAGCTCAAATGCACAGGATAAATCCGGTGAGGTATCGCTTGTGAGTTGTGGTATATAAAAATAAAGGGAGTAGTTGCGTGGAGCAATGGTAGGACTTTCGTCAGCATTATGACAACTGGTTATGACCTGAGCCACGTAGGCTTGCCAGTCGCTGGTATTCACGCGCAGTCGCAGGTCAGGGACACGTTCAGGTTCAGTAGTGTCTGACCTGACAGTGAACTCAATGTTATATAATTTCCCCTGAGCGGTATGGATATTGTCAGATGGGCTTGCCCAGAAACCGAAATTATTTGTGTTATCGGTAGCAGTTATTCTAAGCGAGCCGTTCTCCCATTCACCCTGCGGTTCAGTGAAGTAATCGGGAAGGGTATTGAACGTCCAGCCTTCTGCATCAGCTGAAAACTCCCAGGATGTGATTAATGTTCTACTCAGAGTAGACAGAGGTATTCGTTCCACCTCTAAGAAGTTTAAAGCGACTGAGCCCCTGGGAACATCGGAGGGAGAAAAATTCATAACATCAAAAGCCAGCTCAGCGAGATTTGCGGACTCCGCTGGCAAAAAATACAGGCTATAGAGCCTGGCAGTGGATGGCGGTATCCACTCAGCGTTACTCACACTTTCAACACCAAAGATGTCAGCCTGCTGATAATTTTGAGAGTTGACGCGCAAACGAAAAGAAGGCGAGCGAAACAATGGCGTAACATCCCCGGAGACTGTCCATTGCAGGTGATACAGGTAGCCAGACTCAGTGTTAAAGATATTGCCTGGACTGTTCCAGTAGCCAAACGTATTGGTGTTGTCCAGTGCGGTAATCACCAGGGTTTGTCCATCTTGTCCAAAGTGCGGCGAGGAAAATACTTGCGATGGACTGAACGAACTCCACCCACTGAGGTCTATTACCGCTGAGAAAGCGACCTGCCATACGAAGAAAATCACTATAATTAGCGTCATATAATTATTTTTCAGGCTCATTATTGCTCTGTATTACGCAAAGATTCTATCCATATATGAGACAATCAGTTCCTGTGGTAGTTCCTTTAAGAAGCGCGAGGGCAGGACAAGGGTCTTCCTGCCAAAGATTCGTCTGATATTTGCACGGGAGAGAAAGATGAGCTCTTTAGAGCGGGTGAGTCCAACATAAAACAGACGACGTTCTTCCTCAATGTCGCCGGTCTCCTCAAGGGTACGATGGCTTGGAAATATAGGCTCATCAAGCCCGACAAGAAATACCACGCGAAACTCCAGTCCTTTGGCGCAATGTATGGTCATCAGCGAGACCACATCCTCGTCTCTCATCTCATCTACATAAGTAGAAAGTGATACCGCCTCCAGGTATTCATCAAGCGTGGCTTGTGGATGCTCCTGGAGAAATTCCTCTACCGCGAAAATGAGCTCGTCTATATTTTCTATTTTGCTGATTACCTCAAGCTTGGTCTTATCGCCAAGCCATTCTATATAGCCAGTGTCCTCAATAATTTGTTCAAGGACTTTATCTGGTTTTTTATGCTCAGCTAGTCGTTGCCAGCGATGTAGCAATGCAAGGAAATCGGAAATCTTATTGATGGTGCGCTCTGGCAGAAGCTGGTTATCCAGTGCAGAGACCATCGCTTCATAGAGAGAAGTATGATGTTCGGTTGCCCACTGCATAAGTTTGTTGAGTGTCTTTTCTCCGATGCCACGTGTCGGGCGATTGATGATACGCTGAAGACTCAATGTGTTATGTGGATTTGCCACTACACGAAGATAGGAAATCAGGTCTTTTATCTCTGCTCGGTCATAGAACCTGATTGCACCTACTACCCTATAAGGTAGTCCCTCCTGACGTAACTGGTCTTCAAAAAGCCGACTCAGTGAAGACTGACGAAAGAAGAGAGCTATATCCTTCAGGGGTATTCTGTCCTGAAAGTGCAGGCGAACAATCTGTTTAACGACTCGTTTTGCTTCGTCAACTTCATCTGCTGCCTGGATTAGATACAGAGGTTCACCTGGATGTTTATCCGTCCAGAGCCATTTACCCAGGCGTTGTGTGTTATTAGCAATTAGAGTGGAGGCTGCCTGAAGGATGTTTGCAGTAGAACGATAATTCTGCTCCAGTTTAACAATTTTTACATCCGGGAAATCGTCAGCAAAATGTAGCAAATTATCCAGCTCTGCACCTCGCCAGGAATAAATGCTCTGGTCTTCGTCGCCTACCACAGTTACCCGATTATGACCCGACACAAGCAGCTTTATCAACTCGTACTGGCTATAGTTGGTATCCTGAAATTCATCTACCAGCACGTGACTAAATAACTGCTGATAATATATTCTGGTGTTCTCGTCCTCACGTAGCAAGCGAACAAACTCAGTGATAAGGTCTTCAAAATCCAGTGCGTCATTATCTCGCAATCGGCGATGATAATAATGATATAACTGGAGAAAGATTCTGCCTCGTTTGGGATGTGTTCTCTTGTCTAAAATCTCGTCAGGATTAAGCATACGCATTTTAATCTGATTAATTAACTGCTGGACGTGAGCAGGGGGCATAAATTTTTCTGAAATATTCAGCTCTTTAAGACAAGCCTTTATCAGTGCAAACTGGTCTTTCTCATCGCAGATGACAAAATTGTTGGATATACCGATTTTTTTAGCTTCACGCCGCAATATCCTGGCAGAGAGTGAATGGAACGTCGCGATGTTCATCGGTGTATCATAAGGTAGACCGAGAAGCGAAGTTACCCGACGTTTCATTTCACCCGCAGCTTTATTGGTGAAGGTGGCAGCAAAAATTCTACGTGGTGCAATGTTCAGTTCCCTGATGAGGTAAGCGATTTTATAGGTAATGACCCTTGTCTTGCCACTACCAGCCCCGGCAATAACAAGCAGGGGTCCATCGCAGTATTCCACTGCTTCTCTTTGTTGTGGATTAAGCTGCTCAAGCAATGACATTGAAACTCCCTGACTCCCCTTTGTTCCAGCAGATTATTAAGAAAGCAACCACACACCTCAACTACTCCCGGCTTGCTCGCACAAATACTTCTCTGTAATATATACGGTCAGCCGTTTAATACGGAGATAGCGTTTATCTTACGGAAACCCTTCACGCAGAGAAATCACTCAGGGGTGGAGATTCTTACCTTCCTTTTCCCAGTCCACGAACTCGCCATCTGCCCAGAGTCGCTCCAGCTCATAATATGAGCGTGCATCAGGATTAAAGATATGCACTATGACATCGTCATAATCCAGCACCAGCCAGTTCGGCGATGTCTCTCCATCAATATGAAACGGTCTATAACCAATGGATTTTAATTTCTTCTGAATATTATCGCTTATTGCCCTGAATTGAAGAGTGGAAAGTCCTGTGCAGATAACGAAATATTCGGTGAAATTACATACTCCTCCTACATTAATGACCACAATATTTTCTGCTTTTTTCTCAGCCTGTGCCAGTGCTGCCAGGATGGCTTTAGTTCGTGCACTATTTGTATTCTTTAAATCCCTCAAGCTAAATTAATCTTTCCTTCTCTCCACGTAAAATCTATATGCTCTCAAGAGCCGAGGATGTACGGTTATCCCGTGGCTATTCAAATAACACAATTTCATTTCTACAGCTTTTGCCATTGCAATGTCAAGGTCAATATATGCTAATTTGCGGAGCTCAGCGACACCCTGAAACTCACGTGTCGGCTCAATGCTATCCGCAAGAAAAATAATCTTCTGCAATGGGGTTAATCTCGCCTCGCCTGTGGAATGCCACCAGATAGCGTTATAGAGCTCAGAGTCATTAATCCTGAGCTGATAGCGGAGAACCGCAGCACCATAAAGACAATGCCAGAGCTGGGGGAACTCGCGGTCTTCGGCTGGAATCTCCTCGCCGAAAGACGCCAACTGGTGTCTCAACTGCTCCGGGGGTATGTATCTACCACAGTCGTGTAATAGCCCCGCAATATAGACTTTCTCAAACTCAACATCCCATTGCTCAGCCAGCTCCAGCCCAACTACCACCACACCAATTGAGTGCAATAACCTCTCACCCTGAATATGGGATAAAACAATCTGAAAAAATCTGGAATAAGTATCCGACGTGATAAGCACCTTTCCCTTAGAATCGATGGATAATAAAAGAGCATTAGAAGAGAAGCCGATAATTATGCACCTTCAAGGTTTTTTCCTTTAGTGAGTTAAAATAGTCTCGTTTCTTATTGCTAAATAGCACACGATATATTTTATCCTGAACCTCCTCAAGGGATAAGATTCTGGGCTTCTGAGTGTCAAGGACCTTAAATACAGTCAGCCCTTTTTCAGATATAAAGAGTGGTGAGATTCTGCCCGTGCTAAACTCAAGGATAGATATGGATAATCTCCAGTCTTCAGGAAACTCAGTAATATAATCTGTCTCATAATACGTGATTTTTTTATCTTGAGTAGCAAGCACTTTTGCAGTTGCGACAAAGTCTTTTTTCTCTTTCTTAACCAGATGTAAAAACGACTCCGCACGGTCTCGCATCTTATTATATTCAACAAAATATAGATTTTCTGAGACTTTCTCTCGTCGGGGTAGCGTAAAGACCAGAACGCCTAACTTTCTTGGACTGGTACCATGATAAAACTCTTTTTTCTCCTCATAGAACTTTTTGATTTCGTCTTCCGTTACTTTTATTTTTGCCTTGGCCTCCTCCAGCGAGAGTACATTAAAGTAGTGAACGGCTTTATAAATCTTGAAGTTCCTTGCCTGCTGAGTAGGTTTAGAAAAATAATGTTTTACCATATACTGATACACGAGTTCTTTTTCAGCAATGGAATTAAGACTTTCTCTAAAACTTTCGGGCGAATTATTAGCCTGAGTACGTAGCTCTGGGTAAACTGCAAATAAGACAGATGAAGTTAATTCAAACTCATTGACCTTAAGCAGGACTCTGGCGGCGGGGGTGGTAATCTCTATATTTGCCTTTGATTTAAGTTCTCCAAGTTCTCCCAGAACCTTCTCCTGGAACTTCTTATTAAACAGCATACGCCTTATATTTGTTGAGACCTTATCCAGCGAAAGAGTTTCGGTAGTTTTACTATCCAGACATTTGACAATAAAAGCTCCGTGTCTGGTAGTAAATACAGGACTAATTTCGCCCTTTTTCAGGCTGAAGGCAATGGACTCAAAGGCCTTTCCATAGGTGCCTCGCGAGAAATAATCCACCACCCCGCCTTTTTTCCTGTTCCCGAGGTCAGAGAACTGACGTGCATAC
>JAGHBZ010000236.1 GCA_021160705.1 Candidatus Sumerlaeota bacterium | reverse complement strand
GTGCTATAGTAAAGCACTGAGCAAGCTTATCATTTTTGATATGGACTCAGGTGACCCGGTGACTAATACGTGGATTGGGGGTAATGGACAGGGGGTACAGACACATACTCAAAGTAATCAGATTGTTCACAATGGGAGAGCTTCATTAAGATGGGAATATTTTTTACCAGAGGAGCCGACAAATAATTACCCAGTAATTGAAATGGCGGTGCCCGCCGGGAAAAACAATTGGACAGGAGCAACCAGAGTGGGTGTATGGATGTACTTTGACACGACCGGTACCAAGACGTTCTGGACAATTCAACCGGTCATTTGTCATCCGTATCCGAGAGTGACAGAGCTCGGGAGCTGGAATTCAGGTGCGAGCGGAGTTCCTCCAAAGACCTGGCTTTATCACGAATGGCACATTCCCAAAGATATGAATTTATCAAATGTTACACATATTCGTTTTTATTATCATGCTGGCGATGGTTGGGCGGGAATAGCACAGAACAGAAAAGTTATTATTTATCTTGATGATGTAGTGGTGTTGTCTGGTGCAAAAACAGAAAAAGAAAAAGGAAAGATACCCATAAGAGAAGTGCGGCGCCTGAGATTAACGACAGATAAGTTCGGAAATGGTAAACCTTATTTTAAGCTGAATAATAAACCATTTTTGCCAATCCTGACATATTGTTCGCTCGATGTAAATGAGATGAGAAAGTACAAGGACGCAGGGTTTAATATGCTTTATGTGGCTATTGATTATCCCTGGGTAGAATCAGCAAGCTGGAAAGCGAAAATCAGATACTTTCTAAAGAGCGCCAGTAAACTGGGGATTCCCATTATCATTGAGTTGCAGGAATGGGATTTCTGGAAAAATTGGCTTAAGAAACACCCAGATTGCAATATGGTTTTAGCCAATGGCGATTATGTGGATACCTATCCTGATTATGCAAATCCTGAGGCGCGGGGAGAACATCTACGTCGTTTTCAGAAAATAGTGGAATTTTTAAGACCTTATTTTAACCAGCCAATCGTGGCTTTTTCTCTGGGAGCTTACGACGCCTATCATATACCTGATGGGGAAATCCATATAGCGTTCCGAACACCGCCACTTACTAAACTGGAGCAAACCTTCTTGCCTTTTGGGAGATATTCTCTGCGTGCCTATAAGGATTATCTTCAAATGCAGGGGATAAAGCCTGGAGATATTGGCTTTGAGCGGGCAGAACAAATTTATCTGCCCATTGAACGAGACAAAGCAAAGAACTATCTGCACTGGGTAAGCTGGATTCATTATCGCCGATACTATACTTACCAATGGCTTAAAGACACGGCTGACCTGGTAAGGTCATTAACCCAATTACCGGTAACAGTAACTTACGACATTAAATTCGCCTTAGCCGAGAGATGGGGAACACCTGTTTTGCGGGAAGCGGAACTCTTTGATTTCCTGATGGTCTATTACTACGAATTTCGTAATCTTGAGCTTATTCCCCAACGATATAAAGCTATCACTGGGTATTATATGAAAAAGGGAGTTCCATTTATTGATATGTTTGATGCACCACCCCCGAATGACGATGTAGAAAAGTGGATTCAATTGGCATCTCCATTTGTGTCAGGTTATTTTTTTCTACCTTCTAAAAAAATACAAGAAAGAATATCTAAAGGGAAAGATTTACGCTCACTATTTCTCAACTCAGTCAGGAAACTCCAGGAGAGTGGTTCTTGGAAGGAACCACCGCCCCGCGGAGAGATGGCAATTTTGCTCTCCCGCAAGGATATTTATGTAACCGACAGAATTTATGAAATATCCAGTCTGCCAAATTTCTTTGGTATTACTTATGATATAATTTTTGACAAAGAGGTAAAAGACGCACCAGACGTTTTGAACGAATATAAGGTTATTTACATTCCCAGAGAGCAACCCCTTATGAAGAGCGATAAGGATTTGATGACGGTTCTGGCTGACTTTCAGGCAAAGAAAGGGCATTTTGTGATTGAGGAAGGCAGAGACTTTGAGCAGTCTATTGCACGGCTATCCGGACTACGAGGTTATCAAGATATACAGAGTATTTTTCAGACCTTGAACACCTTGAGGAAATTTATTGAAGCAAAACAGGAGAAATCACCAACCCTTGTTGAGAACTTTGACACATTGGACAGGTGGGAAAATGCATTAGGTGAGTCCGCACAAGTTGGTAATGGACAACTAATAGTGGATAAAAAGGATAAAAATATGAAAGGTTTAATGATGAAGACACCTATGGAGGGCTCCATTGCTCTGGAATTTTTAATGAAAGCTAAAAGTGGTAAACCCCGCCTTACCCTGATGTTAGATAATAAAGGCAAAGGCACAGGCGAGCTCTCGCTTGGGCAGGATGAGGATGGAAAGATTTGCTTTTTTATGAATGGACTCTCTCATAAATTAGCACGAGGAACAAAAGGTGAATTTTATCATTACATTGTTCTGCTCGCTAAAAAGAAAGACGTTGGTTCTTTAGTAGAAGTAATCGTCCAGGATATAAGTGGTAAGACCCTTGCGAAGGATATGTTTTTTTATGGAGGGAAAAGAGCAAGAGAATATATCTACCTTTGCTGGGCATGGCAGGATGCTGAAGCCTCTTTTGATTCGCTTAAAATTTATCAACAAAACAGGAGTAAGTGAATGGAGGGGGTAATCTGATGAAAAAATCTGGATTTACGCTTATAGAATTACTTATAGTGGTGGCGATTATTGGGATTATTGCGGCTATAGCAATCCCGAATTTCCTTCGAGCACAAACGCGCACTAAAGTCGCAAAAACTCACAATGATTTTCGCACACTCAAGATTGCACTTGAATCGTATCACGTAGATAACAACGCATATCCGATTGACTATAACGCCTGGTTTCCTGAAGGAGGTACAAACGACTATGATACCTGGGTGGCATTAACCACGCCAATTACCTATTTATCGAGTGTATTTTACGCACCGTGGCTGGCAAAAAATTTTCATCATAATCCTTATGACAAAAATAAAGAAGTATACATCTACGGTGGCGGTCCTCCAGTGCCGGGGGATACCAGATTAGAAAATATGGATAGACTTAATAGAGCGGTAAACATTTATTATACGATTCAATGTGCGGGTCCGGACCAGGATGCTGATTATCTCTGGAACCCTGAAGATGCGCTGGCTTTACTGGATAGAAGAATAGCATATCTGTTCCTGATTTATGACCCAACAAATGGCACGGTATCCAGTGGCGACCTCCTGGCTACGAATAAGGGAGTGTATCAGTGAACTGGCTATTTCTTTTTCCATTTAAGAATGGAATTATTTTATCAGGCTAATCGGATTTTAAGACGACGCTTGATTTTGGGTAAAAAATCTCAATGTTTATGGTGAAAAAGATAATAGGGATATCGGAGAAAGATAAGAGGATTTTAAGAGACCTTGCAAAGCGATTAGCTGAAATAGCACATCAACCTATCCAGAAAGAAAAAGCGGAGATATGGCGTCGTCACAATCGGTTGGAGCGAGTCAGACCACTGGTTCTATTCCATATGGAGGAATTTTGCTGGCAGGAAGTGCTTTCTGATGAAGTATTTGAGACTACTGACCCTATAGCACGGAAATATGAGATACAACTCCGCCGCAGACTTTATGAAGCGGAATACCTTAAGGACGATCGGGTAGTTGAGCCAATAATAGAGTATCCGACAGTAATTCACGACACAGGTTTTGGAGTTTATGTCCACACAGTTGCTCCAGACGAACTCAGAGGTGCAGTAGAGTACAAACCAGTGATCAAGACAGAAAAGGATATTGAGAAGATTAAAACTCCACAAATTAGTATTGATTGGGAAGCCACAGAGCGAAACTATCAACAGTGTGCAGAGATTTTTGGAGATATACTTACCCCGGTGAGTCCACGTTGCAATTATCCAATGGCAGCTTTTATGGATTGGTTCGCTATGATGCGTGGTATAGAGCAGTTATATAAAGACATAGTGGAGCGTCCGGGTTGGGTACACCAGGTAATGGAACGGATGACCACTGGATGGTTAAGTCGTCTTGACCAGCTGGCGGCACAGGGTGGACTCGGATTAAACAATAGGAGCAACGAAGTTGGTTCCGGCGGATTAGGATTTACTGATGAGCTTCCACAGAAGGATTTTGATGGGAGAAATGTGCGTCCAATTGATATGTGGGGATTTGCCACCAGCCAGGTATTTGCGGTAGTGTCGCCAGCAATGCATGAAGAGTTCGCTCTTCAGTATGAAAGGCGGTATCTTGAACGACTCGGGTTGAATTGTTATGGATGTTGCGAACCGCTGGAGTACAAAATGGATTTTGTAAAGAAGATTCCCAGACTTCGTCGGGTATCAATGAGCCAGTGGGTAGACCGCGAAAAGGCTGCTGCTGAACTTGGAGATAAATACATTTATTCGTTCAAGCCAACCGGAAACCATTTATTCTATGCAGAGTGGAATCCTGATGCTGTCCGTGCTGACCTACGAGATGTATTAGAAAAGACAAAAGGGTGTGTGGTCGAGCTGGTGAATAACTCTGTTAGCACGTGTCGTGGTGAACCGC
>JAGHBZ010000071.1 GCA_021160705.1 Candidatus Sumerlaeota bacterium | reverse complement strand
TCTTGAAAGAAAGGAGGTGTGAATTATGCAGAGAAAGCAAGGATTTACATTAATTGAGCTTTTGATTGTTGTAGCAATTATAGCCATTCTTGCTGCAATTGCCGTACCGAATTTCCTTGAAGCACAGGTCAGGTCAAAAGTCTCAAGAGTGAAGTCAGAATTACGCTCTATTGCCACCGGTGTAGAAGCTTACGCTGCTGACCATAATAGGGTACCCCGGATGTTGCATACAGGCTACTATGGAGATACATATTATTACAATGGTGTGGCACACGACGTTTATGGGTGCCTATGGCAGGGAATTACTACACCCATAGCATACCTCTCCAGAGCCGATTGGATTGACCCATTCCAGAAGCAGGACACTGCACATCGGCTGGATGAACGGTTTTATTCCTACCATGACATTAAAGTGTATGCAGATGAAATATATCCCAGTAGCGCATTCTGGGATGCTGCGCTGGTATTCTATGGTGCCTGGCGAGCTGGTAGTGTTGGCCCAGATAGGTCGTATGCACATCCACCACCTCCGGCAAGCCCATTTTATGCAAGCGCTCAGCTGGTATATGACCCCACTAATGGAACTATAAGTCTGGGCAATATCTGGCGCTCACAGAACTATTCAGACGATATTCAACCACCCGTGGGAGTGTTATTGGGACCACACTAACAATTTTTGTTTTTAGGTATGATATGATTTTATCAAAAATGGTCGGGGGGTAGTTAGCTCCGACCATTTTTCATCTTATGGCTAATTGGCAGGTTAATCTCAATTTCTGACCCATGAGGGGAGATATTGCGCAACTTAATGGTGCCGTGATGTGCCTCAATGATTTGTTTGGTAATAGTAAGTCCAAGCCCGGTGCCGTTAGCACGTGTGGTAAAAAATGGGTCAAAGGCTCGTTCAAGTACATCCCGCCTGAATCCCTTCCCATTATCACGAATAATTATCTGCAGGCTATCACGGATTAAATCACCTTCTACGAGTTTTCCTCTTTTAATAATAGAATCTATTTTACCTTTATTGCCAATAGCCTCTCTGGCGTTTATATAAATATTTAGGAGTGCCTGTTTTAATTGCACAGTGTCTGCCAGTAGCGGTGGCAAATCAGGTTCATATTCCTTGTGGATGACGATATTTTCATCCTTTTGTTGGTGAAAAAGAAGCTCAAGTACCTCGTCATTAATCTGCTCAAGCCGACAATATTCAATTTTCTGAACTGCTGGTTTAGTGTAACTCATCAGCTCAGCAATAATTTTCTCGCACCGCAGTGCTTCATTCCGAATGGTCTCAAAGTCTTCACGATGCATATCGTCTGAAGGAGAGCTACGAAGCAAGTACTCCGAGCAGGTCGTGATGATTCCGATAGGATTATTAAGCTCATGCGCAAGATTAGCCATAATCTCGCCCAGATGAGCTAAATGTTGTGTGTTCATCAGTTTTTCTTTGATTTTAATCAGTTCGGTCTTTTGCTGATTGATATTCTCAACGATAAACCAGGACATCAATGCGACCATCCAGATAAGGATAAACTTGAGTACAAATCCACGCTCCGAGATAAAACCCCAGCTCGGCTCCTGGAATGCTATTGTGAGCACAAATAGCAAAGCAATTAATGCGCTCATAAACATATTTTCAGCGGGCGTTCGGAACAGCGCAAAACCTCGCATAATTAAGAGAAAATACAGAATATAAAAATCGCTCTGCATTGCCGTGCCAAAATGAAACCTGATGTCTGAGTAAACGATTGCTGTGACAAAAAGAATGTCGGCAAAATATGACGCATAACACACACTTTTTATCTGCGAGAGCTCCAGTCGATTGAAGTAAAAAAAATAGCAGAGGGCTATGTTAAACATTGTATAAAGTAAAAACAGCGCAAAGACCCCGGGGGAGGGCAACACCCAGTTAGTCCCCCACAGCCAGATAAAGAGTGTCGTGACCAGTATAATCCATTTAAGTGGCAGTATGGCGCGTTTTTCAATCCGTCCAAGCCACCGGGCGTATTCCTGGTACTCCTCGTTTTTCTCTGTTCTGTTCACCATTTAAGAACTCACCCGCTATATCCAATCACTATATATAGCCATAATATAAATGTAATTATGGCTTGTTTTTCAGAAAACGTCAATGTTCTATTTTGGATTTGTAATAGTGGATGAGCTCCTGGAGCAGGGATTCGGTGGTAAACTCCCGGGCTTCAATGTGGACCGGGAGTCCATATTCTCTGATGGTCTTAGACGTGATGGGTCCTATACTGGCAATAAGAACGTTGGAAAATAACTCCTCTCGGCGCTCAGGATGGATATTACCCAGCAAAAATTTCACTGCCGAAGATGCAGTAAATGTGATAACATCCACCATATTCTCAGCAAGTAGCCGTTTAGCTTTTTTTATTCCCTCCCGGTGTGGGGCAATTTCATATACCGGGATGACTTCTACCTCCAGTCCTTTCTGGCGCAAGACAATCGGCAACACATCCCGGGAAGTAGCGGCACGGGGAATCAGTATCTTTTGTCCCGGTGTGGCAGGGAGTTCGCCTGCCAGATTCTCCTGGACAAATTCTGATGGCACAAAGTCCGCCTCTATTTTCCAATTTTTATAAAGATATTCAGCGGTACGGGCTCCAATGGTTCCAATTTTAAGCTCCGCAAGAGCACGTACATCTTTTCCGCGCATATAAAGCTCCTGCATAAAAATCTTAATGCTATTTATACTCGCAAAAAGTAGCCAGTCAAACTCCGCGAGTGAATCCAGTATTCTCCACAGTGGTCTATTATTTTCTAAAGGGACAATAGTAATCACTGGCGCCAGAAATGCTGTGGCACCATAGGAGGAAAGCAGGCGTGCAAAGTCTTCACCCTGCTCCTCCGGGCGTGTAATCAAAATACGCCTCCCAAACAGCGGACGATTCTCCAGCCAGTTTATTTTCTCGCGTAACCCGACACATTCACCAATTACAATGACCACCGGTGAGTTAACGTTTTTTGCCTGTGCAACCTCTACGACCTTATCTAAGGTAGAAACCAGTGTCTTCTGTTCGGGATATGTCGCCCGGTAGATTAAAGCCACAGGTGTGCTCCGGGGTTTGCCAAATTTAATCAGTTCCCCTGCAATCAGCCGAAGATTTGCCCCACCCATTAGAAATATCAGGGTTCCCTCCAGCCGTGCGATAGTTTCCCAATCCAGTGAAAGTTCTCCATTCTTAGTATCACGTTGATGGCCGGTGAATATGTGAACGCTGGAGCTATAATCCCGGTGTGTAACAGGGATACCAGCATAGGCAGGTGCAGCAATTGCTGAACTTACGCCGGGTACGATTTCAAACTCTATTCCATTTTCCTGGAGTGCCAGAGCCTCTTCGCCACCACGCCCGAGTAAAAATGGGTCGCCTCCCTTTAGTCTGACTACTGTCTCTCCTGCCAGTGCTTTCTGGCATAATAGTATATTTATCTCTTCCTGGGTGTAGATTTGTTTGCCGGCTTTTTTGCCAACAAAAATGCGTTCTGCCTCTGGAGGGGCGTACTGGAGTACCTCCTCCTGTACCAAATAATCATAAAGCACCACTGTTGCCTGCTTGAGGCAATTAATTGCTTTCAGGGTCAGGAGCTCGGGACTACCGGGTCCCGCCCCTACAAGAAACACTTTTCCTTTACGTGTTTCAGCGGTCATCGTTGTGTTCACCATCCCTGGCGAGAGTTTTAATAATTTTGTCTGCACCACCTTCTATAAGCTGTTTAGCCAGCCTTTTTCCGAGTTCCGCAGCTTCAGAAATACTCCCTGTCAAAAAAGCACGTAACCTGCCACTACCATCAGGATTGCAAACCATTGCCTCCAGATAGAGTTCGCCATCTTTACCTGCTCGTGCAAGACACCCGATAGGAGTATGACACCCGCCGCCCAGATGACGAAGCAATGAGCGTTCAGCTACAGCCTCAGCGTAGGACTCTGGATGATTCAGTTCAGTTATAATTTTCTCCAGTTCGCCTTCTCTGGTCTCCAGACCCAGAGCACCCTGACCCGCCGCAGGCAACATTATACAATATGGCAGTCGCTCCATCCTCAGCCCTGATATGCCCAATCGCCTGAGCCCGGCTTCAGCCACAATAATAGCATCAACGAATCCCTCTCTTAATCTATGGAGTCGGGTATCTAAATTACCACGCAGTTGTACGACTTTCAAATCCGGTCTGACCGACAGAATTTGCGCCTGACGGCGTAGACTGCTGGTTCCTATTTTTGCTCCGTAAGGAAGTGCCTCCAGCATTTGCCCTGTTCGGCTGATTAATACGTCAGCTGGTTCCAGTCGTTTAGGCACTGCACCAAGCGTCAGCCCGGGTGCCAGCTCCGTGGGCAGGTCTTTTAGGCTATGAACGGCTATGTCTATCTCCCCTTCAAGCAATGCGTTCTCTATTTCTTTGATAAAGTGTCCCTTACCCGGGAGCTGGTGGAGTGGATGCTCAAACATCTTATCCCCTGTGGTTTTGATAACTACCCTCTTGAGCCTTGCTTCCGGAAAGAGTGAATAGATTAAATCCTCTACCTCTTTTGTCTGCTTTAATGCCAGTCGGCTTCCTCTTGTTCCTATGCGTAAAAACATTCCCATCACCCAATATTCAGAGATTCATTTTTATAATTTTGACAATGATAAAACAAGTATTTTTCACTATACCTACAACCCTGAGCATTGAGCAATTTTATGAAATTGTATGAATATTACCCCGAATATTCATAATGAAATAAGGCATTATCTTCTCATTAACCCCTCGGTTTACTGAGGGTGGGATTAAATGTGAAGCAAAGGCTTTCAATTCTTATCTGCACCCTGCCAAATGATTGGGAGGAGGTATCATAAGTTAACTTTCCGGGTATGAATAGTTGCGAGAAGAGAAACGCATTCAGGAATTAGAGTGCTATGCTTATGGCGAGAATATAGGTTTAGTGAAGTTGCTCTATTTAACTTAAGCTTTAATTGCGAAGGTGAAGTATTATAGACTTGCCAATATTCCGAGTTTACGTGAATGGAGGCTGGATGTGAAAATAAGAGCGGTTCGCCCTGAAGAACGAGAACAAATTGCGTTAATCTATAGCAATGCCTACCGCGTGCCACTGGAGGAAGCACGTGGTTGGGCAAAGGCATCTGACCTGCGTAATACACGCGCAATCTTTGAAGGAAAACGCCTGGTCAGTATGCTTCAGATAATTCCGTATCAGGTCTGGCTTGGTGGAAGGGTTGTCTCAATGGGTGGTATAGGTGGTGTGGCGACCTGGGCTGACCGACAGGGCAGAGGCTATGCTTCTCAGCTTATGCTTGATAGCCTTCGCACTATGCGTCAACGCAAGATGTGGGTCTCCGTGCTTTATCCGTTCTCGCATCGGTATTATAATAAATTTGGCTGGGAAATCGCTGGACATCGCATTATGTATACGGAGCTACAACAAAATCACATTATTCGGTTTCCTGAACACGAGCTGGTGGATGCTGGCAAAAACGTGGATAACATCCCACTCCTGGATTCCGTGTATGAAAAAATGGCTGTTCACTATAATTTGTGCATTAAGCGTACCAAGCGGCTCTGGCAAAAAAAACTTGATTGGATAAAAAAGAATAACGCCCAGCTCTATCTCATCAAAGATGGTAGGGAATACATTGGCTGGTTTATTTGCCAGAACAAACGCCTTGGGGACGGGTTTGAATCAGTGACCAATGAATTTGCCTTCATTAATGAAAAGGCACTCCGGGCAATGATGGGATTTCTGGCAACTTTGCCGAATAATGTTACTAAAATTAACGTCACTGCTCCCTACAATATTGATTTATGGAGATTTTTAAAAGAACCTTTTGTCTCAACAAAGATAAAGCCTGAGATGCAATTTCGGATAGTGGACATACCCCAGGCAGTCAAATCTCGTGGATACCGACCCGGGCTCAATGCTCGAATTGTCATTGGCATAAAGGACGACACTGCAGAATGGAATAACGGTAACTGGCAACTTGAACTGGAGCACGGCAACATCGCCAGGATTTATAAGACATCAAAAACTCCTGATGCAGAGTGTGACATTCGGACATTCTCTCAGCTCTTTTGTGGGTATGTGAGTGCAGAGTCACTGGCGTGGCAGGGCAGACTTCAGGTGAAAGACCCAGACCCACTCCATCTGTTAAACCAGATTTTTCACGACCTCCCCACTCATACACAAGACTGGTTTTAATCATCTCGTTTTGAATAATGTGCCTTTTAATAAGAAGATACATAATTGATGTGATACTCAGAGGAGGTAAAACTCAGGATTTCTGACTCAATTCTTCTGCGCGTTGTGTGGCTCGTTGTATAGCAGCAATCACAACATCCTTAAATTTGTATTTCAAAAAGACCTGCATAGCTGCTTCGGTCGTACCCCCTGGCGAGGTGACCTTTTTGCGTAGTTCAGCCAGAGATTCTAACGATTCGGCAGCCAGACGTGCAGAACCGATAGCGGTCTGTTTTACCAGCTCCTCGGCTATCTCCTCGGGAATACCAGATTTAACGCCCGCCGTTATCATAGAC
>JAGHBZ010000170.1 GCA_021160705.1 Candidatus Sumerlaeota bacterium | reverse complement strand
TGCATAACCAGCTCTGTATAAATCACCGAGAATGCTGTCTCGAATCCGATGACGCCAAAAGGAGCATCAACAAAAGGTTTATCTTTCTCCATTGCGGTGTGAGGTGCATGGTCAGTGACGATAACATCAATGGTGTCATCGAGGAGTCCCTGAATGAGCGCCTGACGGTCGTGCTCTGAGGACAGAGGTGGTTTGACTTTGGTGTTGGTATCAAAACTTGTGGTTCTCACCGCTTCATCAGTAAGCGTAAGATGATGCGGTGTAACCTCTGCAGTCACCTTTACGCCACGCCGTTTGGCTGCGCGGATTAGTTCTACAGAACGAGCAACACTAAGATGACAGATATGAATCCAGCCCCCGGTAAACTCTGCCAGCTCAAGGTCGCGAGCAACAATGGTGGACTCTGCTGCGGATGGTATGCCTTTGAGTCCAAGTAACGTGGAGACCTTTCCCTCATACATCACGCCATCCCCGGTCAACTCCAGGTCTTCACAATGGTCCATTACTGGAACATTAAACATAGAAGTATATTCCATTGCCCGACGGAGGATTTCTGCATTTTTCACTGGTAGACCATCGTCAGAAAAGCCAATGGCACCATGAGCAACCAAATCACCAAATTCTGTTATCTCCTCGCCGAGGGAGCCACGTGTGACCGCAGCTATGGGGAGTACTTTTATTTTTCCAGTGGTACGTGCACGGTCAAGAATAAATTTGACGCCTGTCTGAGAGTCAATCACAGGGATAGTGTTGGGCATAGTGCACACCACTGTGAACCCGCCGGCAGCAGCTGAGGTCGTGCCACTGGCAATGGTCTCTTTGTCCTCGTAGCCCGGCTCACGTAAATGACAATGCATATCAATGAATCCCGGACAGACAATAGTATCAGATGCATCAATTATCCTGGCACCCCTGGGTGGAGAGATGTCTGGCTCGGTTCTTATTATTCGTTCGCCCTCAATAAGCACGTCCATTATGGTATCAATGTTATTCGCCGGGTCAATTACCCTGCCATTTTTAATGAGAATGTGTCTGCTCATTTTTTGCTAATCTCGATATATGAAATTAGAATTTCTTAGCACTATGACTTTCTGAGTGTTTTGCTGAGTAAATAAAGCACAGCCATCCTTACCGCAACACCATTTGTCACCTGTTCTGTGATTACAGAGAGTGGACCGTCAGCAACGTCTTCAGAGATTTCTACACCCCGATTGATGGGACCCGGATGCATAATGAGGACATCTGGTTTAGCGACCTTGAGTCGTTCAGTAGTTAATCCATAGAGCAATTTATACTCACGAATTGATGGGAAAAGGTTGCGCTGTTGTCGCTCTAATTGAATACGGAGGAGGTTGATGACATCAGCATCTTTGATGCCCTGTTCAAGGTCATAGCAGATTTTAACTCCGAGGTCTGCGAATTCTCTGGGCACAAGGGTCGGAGGACCCACAAAGGTTATCTCAGCACCAAGTTTAAGCAGTGCCCACATATTGGAACGTGCAACACGACTATGACGAATGTCGCCAACAATAGACACCTTTAACCCGCTGAACCCACCTTTGTTCTCTTTAATGGTAAACATATCCAGTAGCCCCTGAGTGGGATGTTCATGAGTGCCATCGCCAGCGTTAATCACAGCGGCGTTTATACGCCGACTAAGGACATGCGGTGCTCCGGGACAGGGATGACGCATTACGATAAAATCTGCACCCATTGCCTGAATAGTGTTTGCTGTGTCAAACAGGGATTCACCTTTTTGCACACTGGAGGTGGAGACGGAAAAATTTACCACATCTGCACTTAATCGTTTTGCAGCAATCTCAAATGATGTGCGTGTGCGTGTGCTGGGCTCAAAGAAGAGATTCACCAACGTCTTTCCCCGCAGGGCTGGCGTCTTCTTGACTGTGCGTGTAAAAATCTCTTTAAACCCAACCGCGTTCTCCAGAACTATCTCTATTTCTTCCCGGGTCAGGCTCTCCAGGTCTAAAAGGTGTTTATGTGGAAACTGTTTTTCCTCCACGTCTCGCCTCTCAAATTAAAAAAGATTCTTTCAAAGTGCGATAAATTATCAACTAAGTCTCTTCAGAGGAGACCAGCAAAACGTTATCTTCACCATCAATCTCTTTCAAATGGACCAGAACAATTTGATTATGTAGTGTTTCAACTACTTTTCCAACAAAATCAGGCTGGATTGGGTATTCACGCCATCCCCGGTCAATAATAACTGCCAGACGAATAACCTCGGGGCGTCCGAAGTCAATCAACTGGTCAATGGCGGCACGAACGGTTCGCCCCGTGAATATTACATCATCAACAAGGATTATTTTCTTCCCGGAAACGTCAAAAGGTAGTTCAGTTGGCATCACTATTGGTTGACTTGCCAGCTGTGAGAGGTCATCACGATAAAGCGTTATGTCAAGCGTGCCAACTGGAATCTCTTTTCCGAAGTGTGCGGAGAGTAAATTCTGAAAACGATGTGCCAGATGTACGCCACGCGTCCTGATACCAATAATCACCAGCTCGTCTGCACTCTGAAAATGCTCAATAAGTTGCTGTGATAAAGACTGAATAGTCTGTCCCAATTCCGCTTCATTCA
>JAGHBZ010000194.1 GCA_021160705.1 Candidatus Sumerlaeota bacterium | reverse complement strand
TATTGGCAATAAGAAAACATACATAGCTCCATAGGAGCGACCTGTGTAAATTTAAATAGAAATTTTGCAAAATTTATTAAAAAGATATTATTACGTGTGTTCCTGTAAATTTTTTTCTCTTCAGACCAGACCTGTCTGTTCCGGGAAACCATAACAAATATTAAAACACTGCACAGCCTGTCCTGATGCCCCTTTGACCAGGTTGTCAATTGCGGTGATGACAATCAACAGATGCTCCGCTACTTTCTTCCAGCCAATGTCGCAGAAATTAGTATAAGTAACGGCTTTTGTGGTAGGGAACTTCCCGGCTGGCAGGAGACGAATAAAAAATTCACCTCCATAATGCTCTTGAAATATACGTGCAATATCTTGCTCTGCCACCTCCTCAGCCAGCGACAGATAAATAGTACTCAGAATCCCACGCGTCATCGGGATTAAATGGGGCGTAAAGATAAGACGCACGTCTCTGGCGTTTTCGCCACCCGCCTCGTGTATCTTCTCCTCAATTTCTGGTTGATGCCGATGATGTCCCACTGCATACGCCATAATTGACTCATTACATTCAGGGAAATGTGTGGTCTCGGTAGGTTTCCTGCCAGCACCACTGACACCAGACTTCGCATCAACGATAATCGGGGAGTCCAGACGAACTCCAGCCCGCACAATCGGTAATATGCCGAGCAGTGCACCTGTGGGATAACAACCGGGCACGGCAATCAGTTGTGCATCCTTGATTTTATTGCGATTAAACTCTGCAAGTCCATACACTGCCTTCTTTGCCAGCTCTTTTTCTTTATGCTCAATGGCATACGTTTGTTCATACGTCTCAATGCGAGTGAACCGAAAATCAGCACTCAGGTCAAACACCCTTCTACCCGTATGAATAAATGGAGCGACATACTCCTGAGATACTCTGTGTGGGAGTGCGAGGAAAATTGCCTCTGCCTGTGTGGAAATCCTGTCCACGTCCGTCGGCTCTATCATTAACTCTGTAAGACCCCTGAACTCCGGGAACTGCTCACTTACAGGCTGAGGTTGCTCCACTAAATCCGTCAACGCTACCAGCCGAATCTCAGGATGTCGCAGACACAAACGCACCAGCTCTTTTCCTGCATAGCCTTTAGCCCCAATAATTGCCACATTCACCATTATGCCCTCTCCATACTTATAGGTTAAAACTACGTTTATTTTAGGAGCTCATTGAGCTCAATACAAATCATAAATGGTAACCTGTCATCTTATCAGAAAACATTAATTTATAATTACGAACACCTTGCAATGTATATCCTGAGGCAAAAATGCAAGTCAGCCAATTCGCTTCACTTCATCTCCGCGTCTCCAGAGCGCAAGCGATAAACCCATCTTCTCTTATTCACTCTCTCTGGGAATGTAAAACTGCAAAGGGGTGTTCAGCGTCTGAAACGGTTCCTCCAGCAAAGGACGGTAGTGCTCCTGAATTGCCCGGCGAATTTCAGGAATCTTCCCTGTCTGCCGCATATCAAGAATCAGTAAAGGCAAACGGCGTTTTTTTATAGCATCTGCAATCTTCTCTACCTTTTGCACACCTTCGCCGGGTCTGCGCTCCACAATGCGCTCATTCCAGTATTTTATTGTCCAGATGAATATTTCTGAATAATCCTCAATAATCTTGCGTTGCGTGATAAATGCGTAAAATGACGGGGAGAGTATGGTATCGCCCGGCTGAGTATATCTCCTGATATAGTATTTGATTTTCTTAACGCCATCCTCAGGGAGCTCAAAGGTACGCTCTTGAAGCGTTGCCACGATAAATCTCAGCCCAATACCAAAAACTACAACACATAACACTCCATATAAAATCAGACGCAATAGCGCAGTTGTATCAAAAAATGTTCTTTTTCTTTCCGTTTCCGTGGAGCTGGCTTCTTTCACAGAGCTGGCGATGTGTCCGGAGAACCAGTACAGAAAATATGCGGACATTATTGCCACATAGGGTTCCCCAAGTGTAAAGATATAGTCCATAGTGCCACCCTTTGACACATAGATGATTGAACACCAGGAAAAGAAACTGAACCACGCAATATACTCTTTTAGGGGATGCTCAGAGCAACGAATAAAAACAAATAACCCAAGTACCGCCAGCACAATAATCCCACCTTCCCAGACAAGCACATCTTTTCCTTCGCTGGCGATTTTGCGCAACGCATATTGTATCACCGTCTCCTCTGACATCGCTTTTTTGGGGAACGTGCCCACCTGATTGAAAATCACGTTGCTTAAATAAGCACCGGTAAGCGTTTCAGCGAGTAGCACACCGATAAAACAAAGCCCAAACAACGGCACCACATAGTAGTAGCACACCTTGCGACGCCTCACGATTGCATAAAAAGCCGTGAAGAGGACGTATGGAGCAGCAGTCATATTGGTAAATACCGCCAATGTAGAAAACAACGCAGATAAAATTAAACTCCCACGGCTCTCGTTAAGAAAAAAATAAACCGCCAGAAGAAGAAAGAATATCTCCGTAGGTTCACTCTGATACCCTAACGACCACCAGAACCCTACAGGGATTATTAGATAGACTAAAGCAGAGAGTGTAGCAATTGGGCGTCGTTGAAATATACGAAGCGACAGGATGTATATAAGTAAAAATGTCGCCAGATGAAGTAGCAAACTGAATGCACGAACCGTATACAGAGACGGCAGTCCAGCTGCCTTTGCCAGCCGCATCAATGCACTTCCCAGACAGAGATGTATCGGGGGTTGTGGTGCCATTACATCCCGATATAGCACCACACCATTTGCCATCCGCCAGGAAATGTATAAATAGTTCCCATCACCGAAATCAATGTATCCCTCTGACCAATGCAACGGAATCACCACAGCATAGACCAGCGCACCTACAACCAGTAACACGATGTATATTTTGTTAGTTCTCTCCATTTACTTATCAAAAAAACAAGACAGTCTTTAGAAATTTTCAATCTTCGCTTTATTTTTATCAACACTTTTCACAATTAGTCAGATTTCAGCAAAACCCCAATGACTTGATGAAAGATTATTTGAATTCAGCAACATCCTCCACTTTAGCAGATTAATGGCATAAGAAATCCATTAGCTCTTTAGGGTGAAGGGTGAGAAGACATTTCACTATCTCGGCTCAGGGACTGACTTTATATGTGTACGAAGGAGATGTATATTAAAGAGGAAATAGTCAGCCAGAAGACACCCAGACCTGATTCTTGTGGAGATGATAAGATTAAATTGGCGGAAGCACAGATACCAAAGTTACCCTCCTCAGGAGACGTAAAAGTAGCCACAAGACGTAACATCCTCTCTAATTGTTAACATAATAAAAAGCATATCTCCTCTCTAAAATATCCATTACAAAGCAGGTATAATGAGGAGCTGGTTCAGATTTTCCAGTAAATGTTACGTCGGTTGCACCAGTAGACTACTACCCAGAGAAGTGCTGTCCACATCAGCCCATAGTACATTCCAACCCAGCCACTATGACCTGAAAGATATTCTTTAAATCCAAGCGCAAAAACAAATATCCTTACAACAGGCTGCATAAAGTAGCCCAGAAGTGCATTTGCTCCAAAAACTATGAATATCCATGCCCACTTTTTGTATCCAGCGACGTCCATAATAATGTAGAATATCAGAAACGTGAATGCAGATACCCCTGAGGTGAACAGTGAATAGGAGGCAGAGACTGTATCTTTATTCATTGCGTAGTGTGGCCAGTTGAACCGATGAACCGCATACCCGATACCGGTAAATACCGCTCCAATAATAAGCGACTGAGTGATGATTTTCTTATGCGAGCGGGTCAAGATTGCCTCCCCCAGCAAGGTACCCACAATTGTTATTGCTCCCCAGGAGATTGATGCCCAGGGTGTACAGTGAACCGTTAGAGGTCTAAGCGGGTCACCAGCCAGATTGGCTATGGTCAGAAAAGGTGCACCCTCCTCGCCGAGTGTTGTCCACCAGTGAAAATGGTGCGACATAAATGCGTGAAAACCAAGAATCGCAAACACTGCGAGCCAGCGCCATAACGACGGAAAAAGCATAAACACTGCACCCATAAAATAAGCCACTCCAATCGCCTGCAGAATTCCCCACCAGTACGAGAGCTTTAAAATTAAAGATATGTAGATTACTCCTAAAACGATTAGCAAAAACGTTCGTGTGCCGACATGATTCCACCATTCTTTGCCGCGGCGTCGTCTACTCAGCGGGATGCACATTCCAACAATGAACACAAAAAATGGTGCCACAAGGTCAGTGAACGTACACCCTATCCCCCCGGCTCCTTCCACTGCGGCTGCGTGTTTAAATTGCGAGACTGGTGCACTACCAAACCAGGAACCTGTCAGTGGTAGGTCTTTATACTGCGCTACCTGAATTACAAAAATCATTGCCAGCACTGTAAATCCACGAGATGCGTCTATTGAGGCTACTCGTTTCTTTTTCTTTATCATTTCAGATGTCGGCATAGCTCCTTCTTCTATGTCTTTCTCCTCACTCATATTCGCCTCCAAAGTTGGAATAAATTATTCGCAACAAACAATATTAGTAAATATCTAAATTCAACATCACACTGTCAATAACCGTTTTGGCATCTGGAGAGCAATTCTGCAACCGGACTTACCCATCCACCCGTTCTGCCACTATAATTTTCTTTGCCTATTCAATTGAAATCTAAAACTCCTGGTTGTAACGTTCAAATTTTTCTGATATATATTACAAATTTATTAAACTCTTGAAACATTATCATCAAACCTGCTAACCTCTGATTATTGACTTTTGAAAATGAGAGGAATATGGAAGAGAACAAAGAAGAACTCAGGAGAATAGAGAAATTTCTCCTGCATATAAAAGCCCTTGTCTGGTGCATAATCAAAGCCGGTGAGCGATACAATCTATCCAAGATTGTCAAAGCGCTCCGGGAACGAAAAGTACCCACAGAGTTGATGGCGTCAAGCGTGGGACAGAATCTCAATTATACACTCGGGTTTTTGACCTCGGACTCGGACATTGAGACCTTGATTAAGGCTGTGCAGACCTCTGTAGAGAACGTCCAGAAGCGTGGCGGTAAAAAAGCTGAACTGAAACATCGCTCCGGTACTATCGTCTGTGAGGTCGGGCATTATATTCAATCAGTTGAGCAAATTGATGAAGCAGTACCCCCGGGAACGTATGGGGTACTCTGTGCTATGAATCGCGAAAAAATAAAAGGACTCTTTTACGTATCCGGGCAAGGACTTAAACTGGCTGAATGCGTCCCCGATAAAGTACGATTTATCTTCGGGACTACTATTTTTAGCGTTCCGACACAAAAATCAATATGACCCACTCTCTTACACCTAAACAAACCCATATCCTTCAGCGTATTTATCACGGATTGATTGTCTCGTGTCAGGCGCGTCCAGAGGAACCTTTATTCGGCTCTGAGATTATGGCACGGATGGCTAAAGCAGCCGAACTCGGTGGCGCTGTGGGGATTCGTGCTAATTCGCCTGACGATATTCGGGCAATCAAACAGATGGTCAGTATCCCGGTCATCGGCATATTTAAAAAGTGGTATCCCGACTCACCTGTTTATATTACACCCACTATTGAAGAAGCACTCTGGGTAGCAGAGGCTGGTGCTGATATTGTTGCCATTGATGCAACGCAACGTCCACGACCTCACGGCGAGAGGTTGAGCGATGTTCTTGAAGCACTGCATAAAAATAAGGACATCCTTGTGATGGCAGATATATCCACCCTTGAGGAGGGTTTGAACGCTGAAAAACTCGGATTTGATTTGGTGGCAACAACTCTCGCCGGGTATACCGAATATTCAAAACAAACGAACGATAAGCCTGCGCTGGAGCTGGTTGAACATTTAGCCCAAACTTTATCTATACCTGTACTCGCCGAAGGGCGAATATCTACTCCTGAGCAAGCCGCTGAGGCACTTCGGCGGGGTGCCTGGGCAGTAGTCGTTGGCACTGCTATTACCCGTCCACAGATTATTACGCAATGTTTTGTCAGAGCACTTCGCGATGTCCCACCCAAAACGCCACCACAACTATAAACCACTTCTCCTCCAGGAGCAAAAGATAAGACTATAATGAAAAACGCAACTACAGCAAGGTAGTGTCACGGATACGGATTTTCAAAAAGCCTCAGCGGCAAACCTTTATAAATACCTAAAACTTCACTACCTCCTGAGGCAGTATATTTATACGTTCAGCATAAATGAGCGAAGAATAATTTACCCATAGAAATGCAGAGCAAAGTAGTTACCGCATTTCCACTAATCACGTTTTCTATTTTGGGATGAGTGGAATTTTCTTCTTACAGGTCGCACTTACGGAGTTCGGATGTGTTTACTTGTTGCCATTAACCCGGTGCGTCAGCACCAGGCTACATCCAGGTCGTTCCTCCGTAACTATATCAAAAATGAACCCCTAATCATTAGGTAAGGTGCAGATAATAATTGAAAGCGCTCGTTTCCTCCTTTACAATTCAGGTGTTTTAAATTTAACTCTCAGTAATAAGCGAATTCCATCGGGTGGAAAGGGCATCGGTGATGGCGTAATGAAAGTGTGTCTCACTTTTCATTAACACCCTTCAACAAGGTGAAAAAAAAGAGGCGTGAAGATTAGTCCACCCAACACTGTATAATGTTCACATAAGTAGGTGGTTTGAGTTAGGGTAGTTTCTCAAAAAAGTAGGTGGTGGAGAAGAGATGAGCAGGAGGAGATATGTTCGTAGATTGAGTGAAGCCAAGGTGCGAGAGCTTAAGAAATGGAACGCAAAGCAAGGACACTGGGAGAACGAAATCGTATTCGTATTGTGCTCCCGCCCTTCGGTGAATTGAGGGGTTAATGAAAAGACATAATTCATTCACAACCAAGGTGAGGAATAATGGCTGAGGAGCGGTATCCATTTAAAGACATTGAGCAAAAATGGCAGAGATACTGGCAGGAACAAAATCTGTTTAGCACCCCTGAGCAAAGAGAAAAACCAAAATACTATGTGCTGGAGCAGTTCCCGTATCCCAGTGGCAAACTCCATATGGGACACGTCAGGGTCTACTGCATTGGAGATGCTATTGCGCGATATATGCGAATGCGGGGCTACAATGTGCTACATCCAATGGGTTTTGATGCTTTTGGGTTACCAGCGGAGAACGCCGCCATAAAACACGGCGTTCACCCCGGAGAGTGGACTAAACGTTGTATAGAGCAGATGAAACACCAGCAGAACGCACTCGGACTCTCCTATGACTGGGAACGCGAGGTTATCACCTGTGAGCCGAAGTATTATCGCTGGAATCAGTGGTTATTTTTAAAATTTTACGAACGAGGACTGGCGTATCGCAAAAAAGCACCAATTAACTGGTGTCCGTCCTGCCAGACGGTTCTGGCAAATGAACAGGTCATCAGTGGCAAATGCTGGCGCTGTGAATCTCCTGTTGAACTGAAGAGCCTTGAGCAATGGTTCTTAAAAATTACCGCGTATGCTGAAGAACTCATTAATGAACTGGATTCACTACCTGAATGGCCAGAACATATCAAAACAATGCAACGTAACTGGATTGGTAGAAGCCAGGGAACGCTGGTAAATTTTCGGATTAAGGACTCTGATGAATTGTTGCCAATTTTTACCACACGCCCCGACACACTTTATGGGGTTACTTTTATGGTCTTTGCGCCGGAACATCCTATGGTGATGGAACTGGTCAAAGGTTCTGAGTATGAAACACCAGTAAAAGAGTTCGCTGCTAAAGTGGTGATTCAGGATAAATTTTATCGTACCGCTGAGGATAGAGAGAAAGAAGGTATGTTTACAGGACGGTATGCCATAAACCCGCTTAATGGCGAGGAGATTCCTATTTACGTTGCGAACTTTGTGCTTATGGAATATGGTACAGGGTGCATTATGGCGGTGCCTGCACACGACCAGCGTGATTTTGAGTTCGCTCGCAAATATAACATCCCGATAAAAGTCGTCATCCAGCCACCCGGCGAGCAACTCTCCCCAGATACGATGACTGAGGCGTATGTGGAGCCAGGGGTGATGGTGAACTCAGCACAGTTTTCCGGGATGGACTCTGAACTCGCGCAGAAAGCTATCACTGACTACCTTGTGGAGCAGGGCTGGGGTAAACCCACTGTGCAATACAAACTCCGCGACTGGCTCATTAGCCGACAACGATACTGGGGCACACCTATCCCGATGGTTTATTGCGAGGAGTGTGGAATTCAGCCGGTGCCGGAGACTGAGCTCCCGGTTCTGCTTCCTGAAAATGTCAGGTTTGGCGGCACAGGGAATCCAATAGAGACCGCGCAGGAATTTATTAACACCGCCTGCCCGAACTGCGGCGGCAGGGCCCGACGCGAGACCGATACTATGGACACTTTCTTTGACTCGTCCTGGTATTATCTGCGTTATTGCGATTCCCGAAACGAGGATGCTATATTCTCTCCGGATGATGTTCACTACTGGATGCCAGTTGACCGTTACGTTGGTGGTGTGGAACACGCTATTCTGCATCTGCTGTATTCGCGCTTTTTTGTGAAGGCAATGCGCGACATCGGACTCCTCAAGTTTGATGAGCCATTCACTCGTCTGCTTGCTCAGGGAATGGTCACCAAAGATGGAAAAAAGATGTCCAAATCCTTCGGCAATGTGGTTGAACCAAACGACATCATTGATAAATATGGTGCAGATACCGCACGGCTATTCATCCTTTTTGCCTCGCCCGCGGAGAAAGAACTTGAATGGAGCGACCAGGGAGTTGAGGGTTGTTACAGGTTTCTAAATCGGGTGTGGCGATTTGTGCGGAATAATCTACCCGCAATACAGAAAGGGTTTGAGCTCCGTGAGGTGGAGGAATGCGCCCCCACTTCGCACCCTGAGGATAAACGCCTGTTCCGCCTCATCCATCACACCATTAAACGTGTAACCTCTGATATGGAAGAACGATTTCATTTCAACACCGCTATCGCCGCAAGTATGGAAATGCTGAACGGACTCTCCACGTATACTGTCCGGGACGACAAGCACTCTCAGCGATTGATTTTTGAGGCAGTGAGGACGTTGCTACTTATGATTTCGCCATTTGCTCCACATATCGCTGAAGAACTCTGGCATCAGATTGGCTACTCCACGCCTATTCTGCTGGAGTCCTGGCCCGAGTACGACGAGTCTGCACTACAGGTGGAAGAGATGCTAATCGTGGTGCAGGTGAACGGAAAAGTGCGCTCAAGAATCACCGTTGACGCGGATTTGCCTGAAGACGAAATAAAACAAACTGCACTTAATGATGAAAAAGTCAAAAAGTTTATCCAGAACAAGCCCATCCGCAAAATCATCTACGTCCCTAAAAAATTACTCAACATCGTAGTCTAAAAATACAAAGCAAGACATTAAAATAACAAGAGTGAAATAAGAAAAGAAATGAGCAGACTTCCATATAACAAGATTCCAGTTCCCCCTGAATCTATTACTCCGGGGACGATACTGGCGCGGGTGGTGGATGGGTTGGGGTTCAGGTATCGCTGGGCAACTGAAGGGCTTAAGCCAGAGGAGTTAAGTTTCAGACCCTCGCCGGATAGCAGGAGCATTGAAGAATTGCTTCATCACATCTATGGTCTAATCATCTGGGTTTACGAGCATTTTGGTGGCAAAGAGAAGTTTCCCCACGTACCCGACGGCGGGCTTCACGCACTCCGCTACCAGACCCTTAGACTCCTGAAAACCCTGAGCAAACATCTTAAAGGGATGACCGAGAAGGAGCTTGCACAATGCACCGTCCAGACCCGCACCAGAGGCAGGAGGTATCCCTTCTGGTATATCATTAACGGACCTTTATTGGATGCCTTAACCCACGTGGGGCAGATTAATGGCTGGCGACGACTTGCCGGTAACCCCGTGCCTGGTGCCGATGTGTTCAGGGGTCTTCCCCCAAGGCGGATGAATTCCTCTGACAAATCTGGCGAAAAGAGAAAGAATACTTGAGTCTCTGATGAACACACCCGGCGACCTGACGACTCGGACTCCCTTTATTTAAGCAATACTCTCCAGACAATTATAATTCATAATTCCAGCCCAGATGATAAAAGTTTGTTTTGATTTTAAGTGCGAGTCCTGTTTAAATAAAATGGACATTTTATTAAAGCCAATCAACTGATTAACACGGGATAAAAGTGTTCAGCGGTCTGACAAAACAGGAACAACGTGTTCTTCTGGGGTTAATAATAGTGATTGTTATAGGGCTTGGCGTGAGATATATCCAGAAACACAGAGAAAAAGACGTGATATACATTGATAGAGAGAAAACCACGAACACAAACGCCTTGTCCGGGCAGGGCTTAATTCAGGGTGTGTCCGATAAATACTCGTCTCGAGCAGGATGGTCGCGTTTCGGGCAGGAAACAGCCCAAAAGAGCCGTGCAGAACTAAGCAAATACAAAGGAAAAATTGACCTTAATACAGCCACCATAGAAGACCTCATTGCCCTGCCAGGAATCGGTCCAGCACGAGCAAGTGCTATACTTAACTATCGTGACTCTATTGGCGGATTTCGGTTGCTTGAGCAGGTTAAGGATGCACCAATGGTCGGCAAAAAGACATTTGAATTAATAAAGACACGATTTTACGTACAGCCTACCGGATTGCAGAAAGCTCCACCTTCAGCACGTACTCAAAACACCTTGCAAACTCAACCTCCTGAATCAGCACCAAAAGTGAATATAAATACCGCTACATTAGACGAACTCTGCCGGCTTGAGGGAGTTAACGAGGCAATTGCTTTAAGAATTATTGAGTATCGCAAAAAATACGGCAAATTTGAAAGACCTGAAGATATTATGAAAGTTCAGGGTGTAAGCGAAAAGAAGTTCTTGCAAAATAAACATCGGATTACCGTCCGTTAAGTGCGCTCTCTATGCAAAAAAGTAAACAAGTCTGGCTAATAATCATCCTCCTGGCGATATTAAATTTCCCCTATTCTGTGGTGGTGTATAATCATATAGGCGAGGATGCCTTCATAACGTTTCGGTACGTAGAAAATGTGGCAAGGGGAGAGGGGCTTGTCTATAATCCGGGTGAACGAGTGGAGGGGTTCTCCAATTTTCTCTGGCTGATGATACTTGTAGTGTTTCGTCTGCTGGGGCTGGATGTTCTAACGGTCTCCAAAGTTCTGGCAGCAGGTGCAAACTCAGGGTTAATGATTTTCTGCACATTACTTCTCCGCTCACTTCTCAGAGCGTTGGCTGAAAGACGCTATCTGCGACTCCCGTCATTAGTTCTTGTCCTGCCAGCGCTTTTTATATTTTTCAATCCAATGCTCCATTATCACGCTGACCGGGGACTGGAGACCTGTTTTTATGCGATGTTGCTGGTGATGGCAGGCTGGTTGTTTGCTGAACAGAAATGGATACCTGCGGGGCTGGGGTTTTCTGCAGTTGCGCTGACCCGACCTGAAGGCATATTTTATGCAGGCGTCGCTCTCTTATTTCTCATCTGGCTGATGATATGGCAGTCAAAGACGAATGCTTCCCTTCACTACAACCAGCTACTCAAATTTGTTGTGCCAATCTTTGTCCTTTTTGGCGGGTTTCTGATATGGCGTCGCCTGTATTTTGGCTACTGGTTACCCAATACAGTGTATGCTAAAGTGAGTAAATTAAATTTTTATTATAATCCAAGCACAGGATTACTCTGGCAATTTATAAAATCCTGGTCATTTCTCCCGGTGATTGCAGTGGCTGGCTCAGTAGTAATTCTTTTTTATGAACGAGATTTTCGTCTGCGATGGCGTCTGCTATTTCTGCTTGCTCTTCCTGTAACGGTTCTGCTCTATACGCTGGGAATAGGATATATCCTGGCTGCTCCGTTTCGTCATTATGTCCCGTCAGTACCATTTTTTATAGTATTGCTGAGTTTCCTGTGTGCTTATGCGTACACGCGCCGGGCTGGAGGGAGAGCACGCCTTCTCGTCTCAGCGTGTATCATCATCTTGCTGGGGCTTAATTTTTACACTTACAACAACCTTGATATGCCACGTTCACGCCTTCATTGCCGAACCATTGATTTCCTGAAACACCGGGACTTCAAACAACGCTGGGAGTGGTATCTGGAGCCCCCGGTATGGCTGGGTGCAGAAGTCGGGCGGTGGCTGAACCAGAATATCCCACACAACGCATTGCTCGCCGCTGACCAGATGGGGCAACTCGGCTACTACTCAGGTCATCACATCATTGATTTGCTTGGGTTGATGGACACTGAGATTGCACACTCCGGGTATTCCACTCAATTACTGCTCCGACGCAACCCCGATTACGTGGTATGGTATGGGTTAAATGGTGAACCTTATTTGCCTCAGTTTAAGCAGACAGCCCACGACCCTAAATTCAGACAGAGATATACCCTCCTCTATATTCTGCGTGCCAAAAATGAACTGGACAGGACAGAATACCTCGTCTTTGCCCGCAAAGACCTCCTTCAGGGACATCAGCAGCCCGCTCCCGAAATTCTCTATCTGGGACTGAACACACAGGAGTTCATCCACCGCTGGCGAATATAAAATAAAAAACGGGCATCCACTTTCTGGACGCCCGTTTAATCCTTATCCTCACAGTATTTATTTTGTCGACACTTATCCTCCAGTTAAAACATTTGATTCTCGCTGGCTTCGGACGATGTCGCCACGCGAAACCGTGCCATTAGTGGGGTCATAGATAATTTCATCGGTTATGAACCCAAAAGGTGGATTATAGCTTGCGGTCTTATCAGGTCCAGCGGAATTCAGTTTCCAAGCACCGTATTTCAACATACCTTCTTGCCACATTGGGTCGGAAGGTGATGGGGATGCAGGACGCCAGCCAGGATAGTTCGGACCAAGACCACCCCATCCTTCAATGTTTGCCCTATAATTCACAAATCGATATCGTCCCCAATAAGTTGAACCGCGAGCAAGAAGGTGTTTCCTGAAGGGGTCGTAAAGAACAGTAGACGTGATATACGCAATTGGCGTTGACAATACGCGAGTTATATACCAGGGCCAGCCATTTTCAATGTCAGGTGGATACTTATTATTATCCACTGCGTAAGATTCAATAGCAGTAGCGAGAGAGCGCATATCAGCCTTTGTCCTTGAAACTTTAGAGCGAACCTGTGCTTCAAGGAAGTTCGGCACGGCTATCGCCGCCAGAATCGCTATAATTGCAACCACAATCAGCAGTTCAATTAAGGTAAATCCTTTCTTTTTCATACTTATCCCTCCTTTCCTTCACTCAGGTATAATTAAAAGTTTTATTACCAAAATGCTGAATTCTTTTTATTTCTCAGCGCTTTCCTTAACTTTAGATTGCCTTCCCATTTCTGAACTATCTGAACTAAGGGTAATTTCTCTTACTTTTTTCTCTCCGAGAGGTAAGCCTTATTTTTTCAAGTACAGTATGGGATATTTTTTTCTGAGTTCGTATCCCGCGACCCCACAAACTCTCTACTTGCTCACTTCTTTCTGAGAAGTCTCCGAAGTAGTGCAAGATTTTCAATGTCCATTCGAACGCCATCTTCTTTAGGTGTCTCAATCACCATTGGAAGATGAATAAATCTGTGGTCATTGAGGAGTAGCCGAAATGGAGTAATTCCCAGCTGACCCTTTCCTATGTGTGTATGTCTATCAAGCCGAGAACCTAATGCTCCCTTTGAGTCATTTAAGTGAATGACGTGGAGATTTTCTAATCCAATAACCTTATCTAATTGTCTCATAGTCTTCTTATATGTGTCAATGGTTCTTATATCATACCCAGCAGAGAAAATGTGGCAGGTATCAAGGCAGACTCCCAGACGATTTTTAAACCTGCAACGGCGTATAATCTCCGCTAACTGCTCAAAGCAAAAGCCAATGCTATTGCCCTGACCCGCAGTGGTCTCAAGAAGGATTTTTACTTTTGCACCCCGACGCCTGCTCAATATCCAGTCCAGTCCAGTGGCAACACGCTGTATCCCAAATTCTACCCCTGCTCCACGATGGCTTCCCGGATGAAATATAATATACGGTAATCCAAGCCTTACACACCGGGTATATTCCTCCAGCAAACACGCTCGGGAACGCAAAAATATGGTATCATCAGGCGACGCAAGATTGATAAGATAACAGGCGTGCGCAAACGCCATTCGCACTGAAGATGTCCGCAATACTCTCCTGAATCGGGCGACCTCCTGTTCGCTAAGCGGCGGGGTACGCCACTGGACATTATTTTTCACAAAGAGCTGGACTACCTCGCATTTAATCTCCGCGCCCCGGAGCAGTGCACGACTGACTCCCCCGGCAATGGACATATGTGCACCAAGATACGGCATCGCTTAAAACGGTATTCCACTCGTAATGGACGGTTCTCCGGCAAAGAATCTCGCTTTATTCTTCTATAAGTTCCACATTGGCACGGGGCAGGGTAAATCGTGTGCCATCAGAGAGTTTGACGGTTAATACTCTGACTTTTGCGCCGGTCTCTATCTCCTGCAACTCAGGGGGCAGGTCAACGACCTCACCAATCCTGCCAAAATGGGGTTCGCGAATGATTCGCACTCGGGTACCTATCTCTAAAAGTCCCTGGTCTACTTCTGAAGTCTCCTCAAATCTCCATTGCTCAATTTCTGCGAGACTATGTTTCTCCAGAAACTCAATGTCCGCAACAATAATCTCAGGTCGCATTACCCCTGCTCGTATCTGCGTAGCTCCGTTGATTGAAGCAAATCGTCCCTCACACGCCTTGAGCAACTCAAACGTACGCTCAGCTATGGGTAAGTCTCCGAACCCCTCCGTAATGATGAGCGTGGTATTCACTTCTTCTTTTCCAGTAATGGCAACACCCAGCTCATACCCAAGCAGGCGTTTGAGGTCCATATCGTCTACACTGCCCACCACCACCCCATTAATCTCCAGCTCCTGACATCGCTGATAGAAGGCGTGGTCAATCTTTTTACCAGCAACGATTATTGTGCCACGATGTTCTTCATTTAACTGCGAAATCTCTGCCATTTTCTCTGGCTCAGCCACGAGCACCTTAATAGTACCAAATCGTTCGCCACCAACTCCGAGAATACCCTGAATAAATGAACCCACTGAGACAATTCGTACTCCTTCATCTGGGATGACCTCGCTCACATACCCCGTGATGTAAGCCTTGATTTCCACTGGATGGGGTGGCTCGCGCAACATCACCTGTCCCGTAATATTCGAGATACTCTCCACTGTACCGGTCACCGGCGCCTTCACCTCAGATTTGAATAACCCAAGAAAACCCTTTGATTGAGCGATGAGCTGAGACTCCTTTACTTCATCGCCTTCCTTGACAAGCATATAACGCGGCACCTCCTGGGGCTCCACACCAAGCAGATGTGCTACATTCACAGGTTTTATGTTTCCGGGAAGCAGTGTTCTGGCTACTACATCCTCCGCCTTTACCAGTGCACCCTTCTCCACAAGCACCTGTCCTTTTAAAGGAAGGATACGCTCTTTCTCTATTCGGGTTCTTTGCGACACCTTAAGTCCAGGCGTATATGCATGCGTCATATTCCAGACCTCCACCTCCACAAAACTGAAATCTCATCCTACCCCTCCCCCACCCACAAAAAAAAGAAAAATTTTTCCTATACAGAATAATAAGTTGCCTAATTTGACTGAAATTAGTCATTTCGCCGATTCTAAACTGGAAGAGTCACTGGGAGCGATGGGGTTGCCAGGTGATGTAGTGTTTGCCACGGATGAGGTTCCATATAGCGAGCAGTGCTGCGGCGTTCACCATACAGAAGTAAAAAATTATCCCCTCAATCCTGCTTAATCTGGTCTCGCCTTTTCTGTGTTGGTAAAAGCCCCGTACCGCCACCAGATAGAATACTATCTGGCAAATAAGCAGGGCTATGTACCCGGTGCCGGCATTTGCGCCCTGAGTGAGGACAATTGCTAAGTTAGAGGCGAATAGCAAAATTAAAAAAATCGGTACCAGCCAGCGAAGGATTTTATGAGATATGATTTGAAAAGCAAACACCGGCTTTTTAATCCAGTCTCTGGCGGTCTTAATAAGACTATAAAATGCGTTAGTGACATTTCTAATTTTCCTTCTATACTCTTTTGTAAATGTTTCTGCTGGTTTCTCAAATCCCAGGGCATTAGGTTCATAGATTGTTTTTTTGCCATATTTCACATAGATTAGTATTGGTTGCATCAGGTCATCAAATAAGTCCACGTCCATCGTTACATACTCTTTTTTACGAAGGGCATATATTGCACCATTTGCGCCAATCAATGTATTTAGGCGGCTCTCTAAATGCTTTAACCACTGCTCGTATCTCCAGTAAATTCCTTCTGCTTCACCAGAGGTGGTATCCGGGTCTACATACCGTAACTCGCCGCATACCACGCCTATGTCCTCTGAGCCGAAGTGTTTTAAAAGATGTATTAGAGAGTCGGAATGAT
>JAGHBZ010000201.1 GCA_021160705.1 Candidatus Sumerlaeota bacterium | reverse complement strand
CTCCAGGGGAGCGAAACGGTTATAGCAATATCGCTTGAGTCAGAGCCGTGCTCCGTAGGAGCATAATGTCTACAAACAGAAAAATTTATAAGAGA
This sequence comes from Candidatus Sumerlaeota bacterium, assembly GCA_021160705.1. GTDB lineage: Bacteria > Sumerlaeota > Sumerlaeia > MWCT01 > JAGHBZ01 > JAGHBZ01. Next base: position 3,430 of record JAGHBZ010000201.1, on the reverse strand, counting down.
TAAAAGAATTTATCAATTACGAGACGATATTTTGAGTTTTCTTGTAGCAAAGGTAAAGGTATAGAAAAAGAAAAGGCGGTCAAGCAGGTAGCGGTATGCGGTAAGTACTTCCCGCGTTCGTGGGCGGGGAAATTCAGGGGCTATTTATTGAAAATCTTTGATAGAAATGACCTTACCAGCGCCGGCATTGATATAGTGATTGGCATAGCGAGTCTTGAATAGGCGACGAGCGTTATCACCAGAACAATGGCAGGGTGCCACGTACTTTACGCCCAGACGTTGCAGGGCATTTACGATTTTCTTCAGCTCGCTTTTGCTTTTTCCAATCAAATGAAAACCACCGAGAACAAGAAGTACCTGAGCATTATTGGTAAGTTCGCTCGCTTTCTTTACAATGTTGACCACACCAGGATGTGCACAGCCAGTAATTATGATAATACCTTTATCAGTACGGATAATCAGAGATTGTTCTTTTATCCAGGTGCCAAGTTCTCCTGTTAAAGATACGTGCTCACAAATAGAAAGCGGTTTCATCACTTCAATCACTTTTGCCCCGGATTTTTCTACTTTTGTTTTGAAACTGCGTGGGAATGAAGCAGGCAGATAAACAGTGAGATTGTGATTTTTTGCCAGAAATTCCTGAAGACCCCCAGTATGGTCGCCGTGAATATGGGAAAGCACAATTACATCAATCTGCTGAGGCTGAAGTCCGAGTCGTTTCATATTTCGTAGAAGCAATAAGCCGTCGCCACCTGTGTCGAAGAGGATGTTTTTTTTAGTCCCACGCACCACACAAGAAAATCCCCAGGCAGTCTGGAGGTCTGCTTTATACGGATTATTATCATAGAGGATGGTTATGGTAATGTCTTTGAGATGAAGCGCGGAAATCCGGGAAGGAGTAGAAGGAGTAGTGGTTGTGTCAACAGATTGCTGTTTCTGCGCAGAAAAGCAGAATCCAGATAAAGCAAAAAGGATACTTACTGAAATCAAAATTATCAATGTGTTGTACGTTTTCATATCAATCACCTCACACGTTGTAAATACTGGGGTGTGCTATTTTGCCGTGAATGTGTTTACCCACCTGGGTTGTTCTGGTCGTTCTCGTCGGCGTTGGAGCTCCTGCCATTTCTCATCGGTCAGACGGTCATCCATTGGGTGTTTGAACTCATAATAAGAGAAGACTGCACCACGACATAATCGGTATCCACTGTCATCGTTAATTATTACAAAGATATTAAACGGAGCACCAACACCGACCTCCAGCACCTGCCCGGTGTTGCCCTCTGTATGCACATCGGCGATGAGAGCCATTTTCTCGTCGGTTCCGGAAGTTATTTTTTCCATAATATCCGGTGGGAAGTGTTTTAATGAGCAGAGAGTATCGCCGATGTTCCAGATAAGCCGATATTCGCTCTCAAGCAGAGGAGTGCCATTGAGCTCTTTAATAGAGATGGTTTTCAGATTCTCAAGCAGGTTTTCAAATTGGATAAGTTTCTCAGACACTGCTGGTAGGTCTATCTCCAGAGTGGCAAGATTTTTTCTAAGCGAAGTCATCATCTCTTTTAGCCTTGCGTACACTTCGGGGTAAGGCTCCACATACCCATAGGTAAGTTTTGGCTGTGGCATAAGACCCATTCCCAGCAGTGTGGAGCTCTGTTTGGCATACAAAATAGTATCGTGTCGTAGTTCAGCCCAGGAGCCAAGTGCGGTTTGAATCTCTTTATCAAGCCATGCAGTGCTTTGCAGGAATCGCTGAAGATTTGTGCCCTTTTTCTCTTCCAGGAGAGGCAGGAGAGAATAGAGCCATCGCCAGTAAAGGTTTTGTTGCCAGTCAGTGGTGCTTAAGGAAGCAAACTCCTCTTTCAGGCGGTTAAGCTGGTCATAGTAATCCGAGTATTCGGTATCACCTTCTTGCTCCAGAATAGCCAGAGCCCGCCTTGAGCCCAGCACAGCAAGAATGTCCAATCCACGTGGAAACGCCCTCACCGCACCAGCATTGGGTATCACTTCCATCGTAAATGGTTTACCTTTACCCGTGTAATGAAGGATAGTCTTTCCATCTTTAACGCCGTAGACAAGCTGCTGAAATATGTAGGAGTCGGGTATAAACCGTTGACCCATAAACCGAAACCCTCTGGTGGCAGGAGCAAATTCTCCATCCTCCGCGAATGCCATTCCAGAGAGGATTTTCGGTGGTCTTAATTGCATTGCCTTCTCAATGAACGCACTAAGCTTCGCCTCTTCACCAAATCTATCCACTGAGCCTTCGGAGGGAAAAGTCTCATTAATGAGTTTTATGTAATCATCCGCGGATAAATCGTCTGTTTTTCCCACAAAAAACACCGTTGGTTCATAGAGTTTTTTCCATAATGAATAGGCATCTTTATCTTTTCGGAGGGCGTCTGCCATAAGGATTGCCTGAAGTGTCATCTTTTTTCCATAGGTGATGGCAGGTTCTTTGGTTGCGGGTCGTAATTTAAAATCTATCCTGCCGTACCACATCATCGCACGGAAATACTTTTCAAACGTCTGATTTCGGGTGTAATGACCACGTGGGACATACTGGGTGTAGTCTTCATACGCATAGGTAGTCTGGAAAAAATCAGGGTTTTTTATGTATGCCAATAAGGCTCTGACCTTCACTCCTTCGTGGGCATTGATATTGTTCAGCTCTTTATCAACGAGCTTATCCAATCCGTAACCAACTCTATACTCAGGATTAAATATTTTTTTGGGTACAGCGAAAAATCCAATATTTAGCCGTGCAGATTCTTTGACTGTGGGGTCCTTTGCTTCTGTGTATTGCTTGATGGATAAATCCAGCATTTTGTCAGTTAGCCTGATGAGGGTAGCATTGAGTTTTTCTATTTCAAGAATGCGTAACAGGTAGTCAAAGAAAATATGCGAGGTGTGAAGAAGGGCATCTGTTGTCACAAACACCGGCTGGTTTCTTTCTTTGCATTCATTATAAATCTCAAACATCTCGTCCCTGAACCCGGGCGTGACAACAAATCCATTCCGCTTAAGCAGTTCCTGTGCCTTCGGAGAGAGATAGCTGACAGGAAATCCTTTAAGCATAAGAGAAGTATTCTGTTTCTCCATAGCACTACCAGCCTGAATGGCAGTCACCATCATAAAACAAGACACTATAATGGAATAAAATAAATATTTTCTCATATTCTTCATTTCGCACCTTCTTACCTGTCTCTTTAAATATTAGACACATCATTTATCTTTACGTTCCGGGGAACCATTATCAGGAAAACTGCGAAACATTTCAATAGTTTTGTATTTATCTCAGCGTTATTCAGGATTTTTCTCTTCCTGCTGGGATTGTTCCGACGAGGCTGGGAGCAGACGACGAAGAAGCGCAGTAAGCACCCTGGTAAACCGTGAACGGTCTCGCGGAGAAAAACTTGATGTACCACCT
>JAGHBZ010000424.1 GCA_021160705.1 Candidatus Sumerlaeota bacterium | reverse complement strand
TCAATGAGTTATTATACAATCATTGGGATTTTGAGTTCGGCGATGAAACTCTCATCACAAAATATGGCGCCATAGAGGATGGTGAATTTCGTCTGGGAAAAGCAAAATACCGCACAATAATTATCCCACCGAGTATTACCTGGCAAAAAAAGACATTGAAATTGCTAAAAGAGTACCTTGAACAGGATGGAAAAGTTATTATGCTCTCGCCGTTTCCTCGCCTGGTGGATGGAGAAAAAAATCCTTTACTTGATGATGTTATTTCTCAGGCAATTACAATGAGCCAGGACTCAGATAAACTAAATGAAACGCTAAATGGAATATTATCCCCACGTGTTAAAATTACTGACTCAGGCGGTGCAAATCTGGGGGAAATCTGGTATCATTATCGCAGATGTAATGAGAAGCATATTTATTTTCTAACAAATACTAATCCTGAGAAGGCTTATAATGCTATTGTTCAATTGCCCGGTCAATTAAGATGGGAAGAATGGGACCCATTAAGTGGCGGGACAAGGGAGCTGAATTCGCTATATAAAAATGGCTGGACGCAACTTCAACTTAGATTTACCCCGGCTGGGTCGTTTCTTTTGGTGGGCGAACGCAAACCTTCTTATTCGCCGTCAGCCCATCCTCCCGTTACTCTAAAAGTAAAGGAAATAGAGCTCCCAGATAAATGGGATTATGAACGTCTGACGCCAAACGCATTGCTGATTGACTATTGCAAATTCAAAGTAAATGGCAAGCAATGGAGCAGACGACTCCCCGTATGGCAGGCGTTTCAACAGATAAAAGAGCATCCCTATATGAGTAAATTCACCCTGCAGTTTGATTTTGAGATTGGGTTCGACATACAGGCAAATCACCAGCTGGTTCTGGTTTGTGAAACTCCAGATGCGTTCCAGATTTTCGTCAATGATAAACAGGTTCATCCTGCAGGTAATGATTACCTGTATGATATGAGTTTCAAAAAAATTGATATCCTTGAATCTGCGAGGAAGGGTAACAATACGGTCAGAATTCACGGCACACTTCAGGAAGATACGGAGCTGGAAAATATCTTTATTGCGGGTAATTTTGCAGTAAAACAGACTGCTGATGGGTCATTTATACTGCTCAATGAGCCAACACAACTTAGCTCACGCAACCTGGTTCAGCAGGGTTATCCGTTCTTTGCTGGTGCTATAGTCCTCAGTCAAAGCATCAAATTAACACCTGAAAAAGAAGAGCGAATATTTCTCGCCTTTGAGCAGCTGGATGCAATCGTTGCTGAAGTAATGATAAATGATAAATCAGCGGGCGTGATTTTATGGGAGCCATATCAGGTGGAAATCACCGGGCTGGTGAAACCCGGCAATAATAAGATTGCCATCAAACTGGTGAATAGTCTGCATAATCTTTTAGGACCCCTTCATCATCAGGATGGAGAAGTTTTGAGCGTGGGACCACATACATTCACCGACCTTGAGCACTGGACTGATACCTACAATTTTGTTCCACTCGGTTTTGCTACTGCTAAAATCATTCAGGAGCACAATAAATGAGCCTATTGGGATTGGATATTGGGACTACGGGTTGTAAAGCGGTGGCGTTTAATCTTGAGGGCAGGGTGCTGGCTTCTGCTTATAGGGAATATCCCCTGATTTTCCCACGACCCGGCTGGATAGAACTGGATAGCCGTCTGGTCTGGGAGCGCACACGTGAAGTTATCAAAGAGGTTGCCATAAAGACAAAGCACGACCCTATTCGGGCACTGGCGGTCTCTGCACAGGGCGAAGCGGTCACCCCCGTTGACACAGATGGCAACATCCTGCATAACAGCATTGTGAGTTTTGACGTCCGCACCGCTGAGTATCCCCATTGGTGGCAAGATAGAATCAAAAAAGAAGAAATTTTTAAAATCACCGGGATGCCACTGCATGGGATGTATACCCTGAATAAGATTATGTGGTTTCGTGAAAATCTGCCTGAGGTGTTTCGGCGAACTGCCAGATTTCTCTGCTATGAGGAGCTCGTCTTTGCGCTACTCGGTTTACCCCCGACGACTGATTATTCTTTAGCCGCACGCACAATGGCGTTTGACATAAATAAAAAGTGCTGGTCTGAAAAATTGCTGGCAATTGCTGATATAGATGTTTCACTCCTCCCAGATGTGAAACCATCAGGGAGTGTAGTTGGCAGGGTGCCTGATAAAGTAGCGCAGGAACTGGGTTTGCCAGCTGGCGTCATTGGAGTGACTGGTGGACACGACCAGCCCTGCGGTGCGCTGGGTGCCGGTGTTGTGGAACCCGGAGTGGCTATGTATGCTATTGGAACAGTGGAGTGTATCACTCCGGCTTTGAGCCAGCCTGTGATTAATAAAGAGATGCTTAAAAACAACTTCGCTTGCTATCCACATACCTGTCAGGATATGTATGTGACCATTGCGTTTAATTTTACAGGAGGTTCATTACTGAGATGGTTTAGAGATAACTTTGCTGAGACAGAGAAAAAAGTAGCTGATGAGCAGGGGGTAGACACCTACGACCTTTTA
>JAGHBZ010000155.1 GCA_021160705.1 Candidatus Sumerlaeota bacterium | reverse complement strand
CCTTTGTTTACTATATGATAGCCTTTCACGAGAGCTGGTGGATGTGGACATTAAGTGCAGTGCTTGCTGTGAGCATTCTAATTTTTAACATCAAACAATGGAAAGGACAAAAAGAACAATTTGCACTTTTGTTATTGGTATGCATCGGGATTCTTCCTCCTGTGATTATGTATGTAATATCTATAGCAGGGTTCAGGATTTTCTTTTTAGTGCGTTATGTAATCATTTCGCTTATTCCATTCAGTATATTACTCAGTGCAGGGATTCTGAAGATACGCTGGCGAGGTCTCCGATACTCAGTGTTGATTATACTCCTTCTTATGCTGATGGTGAGCAGTCTGGTTCAAAGTATAAAACCCTGGACACCCTCCTGGACTACTTTGACAAATGTGATTGATACATACGTCAAGGATGATGACCTCCTGCTTGCTAATCCATATAACTGGATGCTGGGATACTACTACTATTCCGGGCGCAAACATCCAGCAGAGAATTTTAATTATGTGTTTAATGACCCTGAAAGAAATCCCGATAGATTTTATCTTTTTCAGACAAATGCAGTTGACGAGTCAGGAGTGGGGTTTCCAGCATATTTGCCACGGGTACTTAAGGAGTTCGGGAAACAACGTATCCTTTACCGTGACGATGCATATACGTTTGCTTATTATGAAGACGTTGATTTTAAGAAGTTCAGGGCTTTTGTCAGAGATGAATTCAGAAAACGGAAAGAATTGGAACAACGAGATGATTTTGTGTATACTCTTTTTGCTGACGAAGACCAACTGAACAATAATTATTTATTCACCCAGAAATTTTACGACAGGCAGGTCTGGGTATATAGAGAATTTACTAAAGAATGTGTGCCTTTTGAGGTAAAGAAAGAGTTGAGTCCGGGATATTATCAGCTCCGGATGCGTGCCTCAGAGTATTTAGCCCCTGAAATCCCACCAAGAAAGGTGAGCATCAGAGTTGACGACATTGCCTCCATTACTGCGGAAGGAGATGAATACCTTTTCTGGTACTACTCATTGCCTTTTCAGCTAAAAGAAAAACGCGATAATCTCCGTATAGAGGTTGAATGTCCATTGGTCTGTCCAGCAGATTATCTGGACACAAAAGATATCAGGAAGATAGGATTACGCTTCTACTGGCTGATACTTGCACGGATTGACCTTGATAAATATCGCAATAAAAATGGGTTCACCTATTATTACGATATTGGTACCACAGATACTGATGGTATATGTATGGGTAGTGGAGTGTATGGGTATCTTGAATACGACCTTGGCGAGGGGTTTCGCTGGACAAACGGCAGGGGCAACTTTTTCTTTATCGTTGATGAGCAGGACAGAGATGAAGTGAACGAGCTGGTGTTAAATCTCAGGCAGAATCACCCTGACCCTGCATACAATCCAGAGGTGAAGATTTTCATCAATGGTCAACCCTCAGCTACTTTTACTGTTGGGAAAGCCTTTGAGGATTATGCTATAAAAGGCGTCGGAGATATGCTCCATAATGGTATAAACAGGTTGAAGATACTCAGTCCATACTGGGTGCCAAAAGAGGTTTTGAATACAAAAGACGATAGAGAATTGGGGGTGCAGGTAAATTATATTGCCCTGAGATGATTGAGCAATGGTGCGTGCAAGACGAAAAAGACCAGAAAAGAAGAGAATTGAGAAAAAAATCATACCTGTGGTTCTGGTGCTCATTCTGATTGGCTCTGGGCTAAGACTCTATGGGTTGGGAAAGAAAAGTCTCTGGCTGGATGAAGCCTTCACCGCTATGATAACCTCACGCGACCTACCTTATATTATTGATTACACTCTCCGGGACCGGGGACCATTGCCTTTGACGTACATCTTTCCCTGGATTGCACAAAAACTCACTGGCGGGAATGATGAATTTACTCTTAGACTTTTTGATTTCTTATCTGGCGTTCTTGGGCTTATTGCGTTCTTTTTTCTTGCCCGGCAGATTCAAGATAAATCTCTTTATATTCTCGTCTCAGTGTTTCTTATGGTTTTTTCTTGGTTTCATCATTATTATTCGCAGGAGGCACGAGGATATGCAGCTATAGTACTCCTCAGTATTCTGCAGTTTGCTTTTCTCTGGAGGGCTTTGTGGGAAAAGGGTAGACAACCTGTGTGGTGGGGACTCTATTATCTTAGCCTGACGGTATCGTTCTATTTTTCAATGTTCACACTATTAGTGGTCATAACGAATGTGGTCTGGGTGGGGATTACGTTATTTCTGATTAATTCGGGTATGCTCTCAGAGAAGGAGAAAAAGACAAAAGGAATCATTTTAGCCGGGATAACGTTATTGATTATTCTGAGCTGTGTGCTCTGGCTTATTTTTTCCCTTCCCTTGGTCAGCGAATACAAGGTGACCGCTGAGAAACTCCCTGTCCTGAGGACATTGGCGTTTCTCTGGAACGCATTTTCTACATTAACAGTTGGAAATAGCGTCGCCGCAGTGATTTTTCTTGGAGTGGTTCTGGCTGGGTTCACAGTTATTCAGCGTCGTCTGCTCCCGGTGCTACTTTACCCATTTTTAATAATGGTGACAGCGTTTTTGGTTTTTCAGCTCTCCCCAATCACGCCAGCATTTCTCCATCCGCGATATTTGATACCTGCTTTGCCATTCTTTTTGCTTGCATTGAGCCTTTCATTGTCAGGGCTGAAAGAAAAAATTACACCCCATTCGCTCTATTTTACACTCCTGCTCGTGATTCTCGGTGGATATTTTATCATCTCGCTCTCTAATATCAGGAGGAATTTTGT
>JAGHBZ010000458.1 GCA_021160705.1 Candidatus Sumerlaeota bacterium | reverse complement strand
TCAAAGGCGCCAGAATTGGAGTCGGTATCACCTTTGCCTGAGAGCTCTGAACCGGCTGGACAGGAGGAAAAGGGCGAAGACAAAAAGGTAAAAGAATTGCTGGATGTATCTATGACGTCAATCTTAGATTTAGATTTTCTTGATAAGGTACTTGAGGAGGATGTAGAGCCATCAGGGGATGCGCAGATTAGTCTGGAGAAGCCAGCGTCGGGTGAAGAGAAACCCCTGAGACAAAAACCCAAGACCTTTGCCCCTATTACTGACGAGCAGACCAAGTCGCAGGTCACCGATAAGTCCTCTACAATCCCGCAGAAAAAGATAAGCGATAAAGAACCCGAAGAAGAACATAGACCGAAACCTGAAACCGAGCCTGTGGTGAGTGGGAAAGAGGAAATAGCAGAAGAAGAAAAAATGAACGACTGGAGGGAGAAAAATTACTTTCTCATTATCCCGTTGAAAGAAAAAATAAATTTTCGTCTCCTCTCAGAAACGATTGCAAGGTACAATAACGTTAGTCTGGCGGTTGCAGAACGAGCATTGGTCAATGGAAAAGGTATAATTCTTCACAATGTTCCTTACGAAGATGCAAGGGAGCTCCGGGATAGTCTGCGTCAAAAAGGGCAGAACATTATTGCCATCGTAGATGATGACGCCGCCCATCTCCCGCCAGCTGAAGAAGTACTAAAAGGCTGGTTTTACAGCGAATTGCTGGAGCTCCAGCTGGAAAAAGGCTTGACATCTCAACAATTTAAGTGGAAAGATGTCCTATTTCTCAGCTGTGGAAATATTGATTGCGACCCAGGACGCGGCGCATACAAAAATTTATTGGACATCATTGTGAATACTGAAAAACAAAGCAAGCAACATCTACGAATCTGGGAGACTACTTTTGATTTCAAGTCATCTAATCTCCCGTTGAAAAAAATCGCCCAGGAGAATTTTCTGTTGCTGGTAGAACAAGTTTATAAATACGCATCCAATGCGGTGATGACTCAGGTGGTAATAGAAATGATACGACAAAAACAGCTCTCCCCACGACGATTCGGCTCTATGGAGACCTATGAGAACTACTTATTATGGAACTACCTTTATCATTTTGGTACACGATTACCAGGATAAAAGTTTATGCATAGAAAGGAGGCTCATTAAGCGTAAAGAATATATATGAAATCAGCGAGGAAGCACAAGGTTTGTGCAGTTGCAAAATTGAAACCAGAAAGTAGTTGTTATAAGCTCAATTTTTTAAGTAAAATACAGAAACCTAATTTCTGGCATATTATTTGCGCATAATCCTAAAACAGGAGTAGAAAAAATGTATATATTTCGCAAAAGAATATCTAAGAAACGCAGGGGAGAAAGTATCATAGAGGGGATGATAGCAGTTCTCCTTGTCGGATTTATGGGTGTAGGGATTATCTCCACCATCCTATTGACCCGTCATATGGCTGAGTTTGACAAACAGCGAATTGCGGCAATTTCAGCTGCCCGGGACTACATTGAGCAGAACCGACGAGAACTCTTTCCAGCCTCCGAGGAGATGCCACCAGTACGACTTGATGATTTTAACACACCAACAGTCCTTACAGACGACCTGAACGCCACAGTGAGGGTTGACCTATATTTGGTAAACCCTGACGGCACACGGGGTGAGCAAATCCAGAGCACAGCAGGACTTAATGATACTGACCTGGTTGAGGTAGTGGTAAGAGTTGAATGGAATCGCACCGGAAGACTTTCAAGCCATCGTGTAAGTGAAGAGCTGAGCACATATCGGATTCCCGATTTATAAGGAGGGGCAGAACTTATGCGTGGAATAATAAATATCAAGACATCATCCTTCAGCGTTCGGCAAAGAGGACTTACACTGATTGAAGTCATTATAGCCAGCGGTATAGCACTGATAATAGCTGCGGCTTTAGCTTTTCTAATACTATTTGCTGGCAAATCTGAGGCGGTTCTTGCACCGCAGATGGCAAGACAGAATAGTGCACTCCGCGCTATTCAGATATGTGGCGACCTATTACGCAACGCTTACTATGATAGTATAGAGATTCCTTCAGAGAATATTATAGAGTTTGAATCGCCGGAACTCCCTGAGGGGCAGGTGGCAAGAATCAAATTTCAGGGTGGCACACTCGTCTATTACCCGGACAAGACGGAAACCAACGAATTTCGCACCATAGCAAATGGACTTACCAATGTTACATTTGCCTGGGAATCCAATGAACAAGCTCAACGTAAAATGGTCAAAATTACTGTCATTTTTAAATACCGAAAGTACAGGGGGTATAATCAGTCAGAAGCAGAGAAGCTTAATGGGACATTCGCTACAAAAATATATCCAAGGAATTAAAATAATATCATTAAGGAGATTGAGAGTATGAGGAATATTAAATACACATACCAATTAAGAAACCAGCAAGGAAGTATCCTGATTATTGCTTTGCTCATAGTAGTAATCCTGAGTTTTTCTATAATATCTATAACCAGGCATACCTATTCTATGCATAAGATAAACCAGCGAACCATAGCGCTGG
>JAGHBZ010000149.1 GCA_021160705.1 Candidatus Sumerlaeota bacterium | reverse complement strand
TTGGAAAATGTCTGTAAAGAAAAAACTTACTCTAATTCATAATATTTTTTCGTCAAAAAATTCACCAACAATTTGCTTATTTTAATAAATAACACTCTCCAACCCTTATAAAGGTTTGGTAAGAATGAATGAAAAAATCACACTGCTTCGGCTAGGTTAAGACACTTTAAGCCACTCTCCTGATTAGGAAAGTAGAATTTATTTCTTTTACAATCTTAGTGTATTTTTGGTAAAAAACTCCACCCATTGTTTTGAGAAAAAGAAGAACCGCAAGAAACTTTTAGCCAAACGTAGAAATATGGAACACTCTAATCTTTTGACGATAGAGCACGAAATCCATTATAATCTTAATTGACTCCACGTTTTATAGGAGAGTTCGATAAATTGGGCAAAAGCAAAAAAGAGAGCAAAACACAAGAATATGATTTTCTTAAGATAATCCTTGACTCCATTGCAGACGGGGTGTTCACGATTGACCCGGAGTTCAGGATAACCTCAATGAATAAGTCAGCGGAGAAGATTTTAGGTATTAAACGCCAGGAGGCTATTGGTAAACCGTGCTACACGGTATTGCGCGCGAGTATTTGTCCGCATAAGTGCGCACTACGTCAGACTATGGAGACCGGTAAGGAGATAGTTAATCTTTACATTGATTGCGTGACCCGTAGTGGGAAGAAAATCCCACTCTCAATCTCCACAGCACTTCTGCGAGATAAACAGGGTAATGTGGTCGGGGGTGTGGAGACATTCCGCGACCTTAGACCAATTGAAGAACTCCGCAAAGAAATCACCGCCAGATATACATTTGAGGACATAGTCAGCAAAAATCATCACCTCCTCCGTCTGTTCACCATTTTGCCTGATATAGCTGAAAGTAATGCCACTGTGCTGATTCAGGGTCCCAGTGGCTCAGGTAAGGAGCTGGTAGCGCGTGCAATCCATAATTTGAGTCCACGACGCTCTAAGCCATTTCTGGCAATCAATTGTGGCGCATTGCCTGATACGTTGCTGGAGTCCGAATTATTTGGCTATATGCGTGGTGCTTTCACAGGCGCAGATAAAAACAAACCCGGCAAAATTGCACAGGCAGCCGGAGGCACTCTCCTGCTTGATGAAGTGGCTGAGACCTCCCCGGCGTTTCAGGTAAAACTGCTCCGATTCCTTGAGAATTATGAATACTCACCCTTAGGTAGCACAAGCACCAAGAAAGCAGATGTCCGAATCGTTGCTGCAACTAATAAAGACTTGAAACAACTCGTCAACGAAGGCAGGTTTCGGGAAGATTTATATTATAGACTGAACGTTATCTCCATTACATTGCCGCCACTTAAGGAACGTAAGGAAGATATTCCTCTGCTCGTGGAACACTTTATTGACAAATTTAACGCAAAGATGGCGAAACATATAACCGGAGTCAGCGACGAGGTACTTAGCATTTTAATGAAGTATGATTTCCCGGGAAATATACGGGAACTCGAAAACATCATTGAGCATGCAATGATACTTTGTCGTGGCGAACGTATTGAAAGTGCGCATTTGCCGGATTATCTCTCTCAGCCCATTCTCACTGCTCAAAAGAACGCAAATAATACGAACAAACCCCTGGAGAATCTGGAGGCGGAGTTTATTCGCAAAGTGCTTGAGAAAAACGACTGGAACATCCGTAAAAGTGCTGAGGAACTTGGAATGCATCGCTCTACACTCTGGCGGAAAATCCAAAGGTTTAATATCAAAAAACCATAAAATTTGTGAGCGGAGAATGAAAAAAACTTTAAACATCCTCATTGCCAATAGTAGCCGAAAATGGATTGGGGAAGCGGCACATACTTTAATGTTATGCCAACACCTTCTTAAAAATGGACATCGTGTTTGGCTTGCGTGTCGGCGTGGATGGGAACTGGAGAAAAGGGCACATCTTATTGATAATCTCCAGGTAATTCCATTGAATATGTGGAGTAGATTTCATCCCTTATATGACCTACAGGATATTATTAAGTTGCGAGACCTTATTACCAGAAACCAGATTGATATTGTGCATACGCATCGTGGGAAAGACCACTGGCTGGCTGGAGTCGTAATGATAACTCTTCGCTCCCGACCTCCACTGATACGTACAAGGCATGTCACTGTACCTTTGCGCCAGCATATTCTTAATAAATGGCTTTATAAGAATTATACTGACGCCGTAATCAGCGTGAGTCGGCAGGCACAAAAAAGTCTGGGCAACTTAATAAAGTACTTTACCCCTGAGCGGTCGCCTGTCATCTATTCAGCGGTAGACACCGAGCTCTTCTCGCCAGCACAACGAAGTGCAGAGTTCCGCCGTCAACTGGGGTTAGACCCTGATGATGTACTGATAGGGCTTGTGGCTCGGTTTCAACATATTAAGGGACAAATCCTTTTTCTCAACTCTGCTCAACGTGTGCTAAAGGAAATTCACCCGGATAAAAAAGTTAAGTTCCTGCTTACCGGACGTGATGCACACAGGAAAAAACGCAAATACAAAAAACTAATACACCACATAGGCATTGCGGATAACGTCATTCTGCTTGATGAGGTGGAAAATATTCCTGAGGTTGTGGCATCGCTGGATATAGGGGTTGTGGCATCACTCGGTTCTGAAGGCTCCAGTCGGATATCTTTAGAGTATATGGCATCCGGAGTGCCAATAGTAGCCTCTGCTGTTGGCGGTATACCCGAACTCCTTGAAGATGGAAAGACCGCTCTGCTGGTTGAACCGGGAAATGTTGAGCAACTCGCCACCGCAATAATGCGGTTGATTCGTTCACCTGAGTTAAGAGAACGCCTTTCCCAGCAGGGATTGGAGCGAAGCAGAAATTTCTTCACACCGCTTCGGTTCATTTCAGAAACTGAACAATTGTATTTTCGCTTATTACATCACAGAGGAGCCTAATCGTGAGAGTCCTGATTATAGAAGACTATCCTCCACTGAGAAAAGCACTAATTCAGGGGTTAAAGGAATCAGGGTTCTCAGTTGATGCCACCGGGGACGGCGAGGAAGGACTCTGGTATGCCGAGTCCAATCCATACGACGTTATCATTCTGGATTTAATGCTCCCGGGTATGAGTGGATGGGAAATTCTTCGTTCTCTGCGTCAGCAGGGCAGGATGATGCCTGTGCTCATTCTTACTGCCCGGGACGCTGTGGATGACCGAGTAAAAGGACTTGACCTCGGCGCTGATGACTACCTGGTAAAGCCATTTGCCTTTGAGGAGTTGCTGGCACGCGTTAGGGCACTTGTACGCCGCGGTTATCAAAAGAAAGACCCTCTTATCAGAATCGCTGACCTTGAAATAGATACCGCACGAAAAATCGTGAAACGTGGCGATAATTTGATTTCGCTTACACCAAGGGAATATGCACTCTTAGAATATCTGGCGTTCCGACAGGGCGAAGTGGTCAGTCGTTCCGACATCTGGGAACACGTATATGATTTCCATTCCGAAGCGAGCTCCAATGTGGTGGATGTCTACATAGGTTATCTCCGCCGAAAAATCGACAAAGGATTTAAACAAAAACTCATTCACACCCGACGTGGAATGGGATATTGGCTTGGACTCCCTCAGGATAAGAGCGAATAAGTCGCCTCTGACACGGAGGATAAATAGAAGGAAATTGTCATTATTCATCAGGATGTAGGCTTGTTGAGATTTATGTAAAATTGTTTAAAATTATGTATAATTCTCCAGTAGCCCGGAGATTATGCAATTATTTGGGCATTGCAAAATTAAATTTAACATTCATCCAATTTTTGCAGGACCGCTGATTATTTCTCAAAGGTTTCGGGTATCTCAAAATTAGCTCTTGAATTGACAATGTGGAGTGTGATTGACTTTGTGAACCTTCTGTCTTAAATTAATTTATTCTTGGAAGTTTTATTTACACGATAAAAAATAAGCAGAAGCAAAGTCCAGAAATTAAGGTATTACTAAAAACAAAAATACAGACAAAAATATGAAGGTGAACTATGCATCTGGCGGTTGTCGTGGGAAAAATTATTTCAACGGATAAGTACCCTGCATATAACGAACGAAAATTACTATTAGTCCAGACAATAGGACTTGACCGCAAACCTATGGGCAATGTGACTATGGCAATTGACTATGTGGATGCAGGTGAAGGTGATATAGTCCTCGTGGGAGCTGCACCAGGGTTAGCATCAACTGTGTTTGGCATTCCGCACGCCCCAATCCGCGAGCTGATTATGGGCGTGGTTGATAGAGTTGACCTCGAGGGACATCCTGCGCTTTTCGGCAACAGTATCCCTGTTGAATAATGTGCTCAGGCAAAAGTAGACAAAATGGAATACAAACTCCCAACTGCTAACCATCCAGGTTACATTATGTGGATAAGATAAACATATATTTCCAAGTTATCACGTTGAGCAATATAAAGA
>JAGHBZ010000336.1 GCA_021160705.1 Candidatus Sumerlaeota bacterium | reverse complement strand
GTGCGATAATTAACAGTATAGTCTGTTTGCTTCAGAGTTATGGATTTGAGCGGTTTTCTCTACGGAAGATGACGTATCCGTCAGCCATTGCTATGTTCTGAAAAGGTGGGTTAGAGAGAATCTGGATAATTTTAGCTTTCTCCTGAGTAGTTAAATCAGGCGGGTTACGCCGAGTATCTATGATAACGTATTCCACTTTGTCAATGTTCTCCAGCCAGAGTGGAAGAAGGACTCGCCGGTGCGGGAGCTGACAGAAGAGCTCATATTGTGCAGCTACTGATGCGTCTGGTGGGATGTAGCGTTTAATCAGTGGTTTTAATAACCGATGATGTTCAGTAATCTTAAATGGTCTGTCTTTCAGATTATCAGTTCTGGTAGGTGTTAGAAACGAGCATATCGCAGTGATTAAAAGGATTGCCATTATGATATATTTGCTGTTCTTCCATTTATAGAGCACTCCTGTGGCACCCTCTATCGCAGATAGAAATATGAACGGAATAAATGGATAGGAGTAGTAATATAGCAATTTATACATTGGTTCAAAGTCAGAAATAAACACTATGAGTGCGGGTATAATCACCAGCCACAGGCTTCGGGGGTGCAGGAGTGGCAGAAATCCGAGCGACAAGAGAAGCACGTAGAGGGCTGGGCGAGAAAAGATGCGGGAGAGTATCTCCCAGGGATGGGTGATAGAGTACACAATGATTTGACCCCAGCTGGAACCCAGTGATGCATAACGCTGGAGTAGTGGTGTGCCACCTTTATAGACACCTTCGGCTGGACGAAGAAGGTGCATAATCAAACCTGCGATACACAACCACCCTATTGCCACGCCCACAGTAGCCAAGCCGAGTTTTCGCTGTTTTTCTTTTGCCACAAATGCGAGGTACACACCATAGCTCGCAACAAAGACCGCAATATCCTCCTTAATAGCCAGTGCCCAGCACGCACCGAGCCAGTATAGCCAGTTTATTTTGCGTTCCACTGCCAGAAACATAGCAAAGAACCCAATCATCAACAGGCTTTCTGGATGAAGTGCGAGATGAAGTGATAAGGTGAAATGATTAAAAATATAGGAGAGAGCAAATCCGACAGCCAGCCACCAGTAGCGTGTCTTTTCAAACGCAAAGAGATATAAAGGATAGAGTGCACCTATAAGGGCAAGATTAAAGAGCGTGGATAGAGTCAATATGTGGTCGTAGATGAAATACAGAGGGACGAATAACAGGAGAATCGGGCGAAAATGAACTGCAAGATAATTCCAGCCTGAAATAGGTGAGGGCAGAAATTCGCCTCTTAAGGTGTGGGCGATTGCAGAGTCAATCACTCCGATGTCCGCAAGAAAAAAATGCTGGGAGGCGTATTGTGTTACTGTAACATACTCAAAGTATATAAATGCTGGAATAAAAATGAGCGTTGGGATAAGAATTTTTGTTCTAAGATTTTTGGCACTTTTCTGTTGAGAGAACATAATCTCATATCAGCTGTTTGTTCTCATTTGCCAGCTTCAAAAATATAACAATACAATACAATACAATATATCAAGACTTCTCAAAGTATGGCTGGCTGTTCATAAAGGAAAATCAGCCTCTGTACCTGCAATCTAATTCGCTGAAGCGAACAGCAATTACCCTGTATTATGGAGCGGTATAGCTATATACGCTCACCCAGTTGAGTATTAAATTACCATCAGGGGCATCTTCAGGGTCAAAGTTCAACAGGTCAAAGGAGAAGATGAGTTTATCAGAATCAGTGCCCACAGCCTCCTGAGGAGGGTAAAAATAGAGGTCATAAGCCCTGCCATCTATTGTTGGACTCATAGTGCCACCATTACGACTCTCAATTGTCCGGGACACCGCAGCCCAGTATTGTTCGGTGTTTATTCGCAATCGTAAAGAGGGCACCTCCTCAGGATTGGATACCTCTGTTTTAACAAAATATCTGGCTCGATATAATCTATCCGAGAGGACGGAGACCTGAGCAGGACTGCTCCAGAATCCAAACGTGTTAGTATTATTCTGAGCGATAAGGATGAGTTTACCCGATTCCCAAAGGGCAGTAGGAGCAGAAAACTCAGGAGAACTCCCGAATGTCCAATCTTCCGAGTTTGAAGCGAACTCCCACGTCTTAAGGTGCTGGGGTGAATCGAGAGCTGTAATCGCCTCCACGCTGACCCTGTCAAGACTGATAGTTGACTGAAAGGCATCGGTATCATCAAAACTATAGACGTCAAAATTCAGGATTAAATCATCACTCTCTTCAGGTGCACCTGTGGCACTCTCCGGGGGGATAAAATACATATAGTAAGAACGAAGCACAGTCGTGGGAGAGAACTCGCCACCATTGACACTTGTGATTGTAAGGTCATCGGATTGCTGGTAATTTTGAGCAGTGGCACGCAATCTAATGGTAGGCACAAGCTCTGGATTGGTCTGGTCAGAATAGAGACGCCATTCAACACGATAAATAATCCCTGAGCCATAAACGGGGATAGCGTCCAGTTCACTATGCCAGAACCCGAAGGTATTAGTATTATTTAATGTGGTTATATGCAAAGCCGAGTTTTCGTAAAAATAATGTGGCACGTCAAAGACACCTATTGCAGCATCAGTAGTCCAGCCTTCAGTTGAGGTTGTAAAATCATACACAATCGGAAAACCCGGCGGAGGAGTGGGAGACGGTGTGGGGGTGGTGGTTGGCGTGGGCGTAGGTGATGGTGTGGGTGTCGGCGTGGGCGTTGGGCTTGGTGTAGGCGAAGGTGTGGGCGTTGCGTGGATATTAAAGAAATTAAGCACTCTACTCATAACCTGCTCGCGCTGTGTGGATGAGACAATTGACTCCCACGGAAAACTTAGATAGACCAATTGATATGCTCCATCATACTGCACCCCAGCATTGCCACCGAGCCCACCAGAATAAGTCATATTAACTACACTGCCACCATACGCATTAATTCTGTCAGGATAGTCAACGTTATAGATGTAAGTACCATCATCAAATGTGAGTGTGCCCAGTCCGGTAAAGATTCCGCCAGAGCCCAAAACATCGTACGTCCCGGCGTCGTCGCTAACGTAGTCCGCCTTGAGATAATTATTATAGAACGTTCTCCCTGCACCTAACCCGTCAAGTTCGTAGCCGATTTCAGAACCAGAGACAAAGAGTTTCCCCCCGTTGTTGAGATACGCCTGGACCAGGCTTTGTTCAGTTGTGCTAAAGGTGTGGTCATCTGAGGATTCCTCACCCACGAACCAGATGACAGCGTCATAATCATTAAGCGAGACCAGACCACTCTCCACTGCTTCGTTGGAACAGGAGTCGAAATACTCTCCGCAGGATTCAATTGCCTGGGCATACGTCACGGTGTAGTCGTATGAGTTCATCCGATTAAGGTATTCACGGTGAAGGTCATTGGAGCTGTACGGGTCGTCCTCAACAATCATTTGAAAGCGGTCAAGCCTATCAAATCCGCTAACGATGAGGATGGGGTTTGTCCCACTACTCTTGTAGCGTACAGCGAGGGTCTCTGTAGGAAATGATTCGCCACCTGCATTAGTGGCAGTAACACGAAAATAATACACCTGTCCCGGGGTAAGGGAGCCTGGAGGTATGGTATATGAGGTATTCCCGCCAGTGCTTATCCCATCTGCAAACCCTTTGCCATTTGTGCTGATATAAACCCGATAATCAGTAGC
>JAGHBZ010000486.1 GCA_021160705.1 Candidatus Sumerlaeota bacterium | reverse complement strand
TTTTCTCTCATTGCCGATAGAACTGTATAGTGAGGTTGGAAACGTCAGAAAAAGCCTGAATTTAGATATTGTTGATGCTTATCAGTATATTGTTGCTAGACATTATAGATTGAAAGTAGTTACATTGGATAAGGATTTTGAGGAGATTAGGGATGTGGAGATTTTATTTTTATAGGACGTCACCTCACAGGAGCATACCCGACCTGGCTGTCGCTTGTGCAAATTCCTTGCTTTGCACGGAACTTCAGATACGCTCAGGACGTTATGTGCAATAGTCAGAAAATTTAAAAAGATACCTGGTATATCAATTAATGTGGCTATAAACCCTAAAGGAGGAATTTGGGAATGGGAAAGGTAATTGAAAGAATCAAGGTTACGAATGTGTTCGAGCCAAGTAAAACCATAGAAGTAGAGGCAGTTATTGATACTGGCGCTACAATGGTGGTGTTACCTCAAAATATTGTGGATGTGCTTGGGCTAAGGAAAATTCGTGACGTAAAGGTAAAATATGCGAACAATAAAACAGAAATGAAATCAGTTTATGGGATAATAACTTTAGAACTCAAAGGGCGAACAGGTAGTTTTGATGTGTTAGCAGAATCAGAAGGCTCACAGCCCCTTATTGGACAGGTGGTTCTGGAGGTATTGGACCTTGTAGTAGACCCGAGAACAAAGAGACTTATACCAAATCCTGCGTCACCAGAAATCCCACAGGTAGAGATATTGATGACTACGGCGTTTAACAGCGGTATGTGATTCGCTTTCGTTCGCCCACACTCTTCTGGGCATCTCATCCAGGCAAACCGTTGGAATGGCGGTGAAAAGATAGGATGATGGAAAAGACACCAAAGATTTTATTTGGAGAGCTTCGGTTATAAACATGTATTTTCAAGAAGAAGCACCTTACTTTAGAGAGATGGAAACCACAGTTTATTTAGTACAGGAGGCTGATGGAGAAGAGCAAAACGCAGGGGTTGAGTTTGAGTTTAAGGAGGAGTGATGAATAATAATGAGAAGTAAATAAATGGGAGATGGAGAGTAGAAAGGAGTAAAGTGGGATGAGAAAAGATAGAGATTGCGTTTGGCAAAAGTAGAGATAAAAGTGGACATACTTGCGTATAGATATTAAACTTCAAACTAAGTTTTTCAATAGACATAGCGAGTTAGCGAGGCGGAATAAAATTGTCCGGAACTGACTTCACAAATCAGCAAGTAATGAGTCGCAGGCTACAGCGATATAAATTATGAGTCGTGCGAGCAAAATAGTTCGTAAATTTCGTGAGTCATTAATCGGCAGGACGCCTACATTTCGTCCTGCTGATTTGCTACGACCACTTGAGCGCTGGGTGGTACTGATAATTATCTTTTTCATTATAGTCATCATCACAGCTCCACCTTTTTACTTTGATTATTATAAATATACTCCGGGCAAACCTATAATGGAGACCATAAAGGCGCCATTTACTGTGGTGGTAACCGACATTGAGGCAACGGAACTTTTGCGGAAACGAGCCGAAGAATCGTATCCGCACTATTACACCTATGATACCGGTATCCGAGAAGGTGTTCTTAAGTCCGTAAATACTATAATTGACAGATTGCGTGAGATTGCAAGAGATAAGACACAATCCGCTGAGACGAAAACTACCTTGGCTCAGGAGTTTCTGAAAAAAGAATTTGGTATAAGTGTGAATGAGAAACAGGCAGTATCATTGTTGGTGCTTTCCCTTCACGAGCAGACAAAGGCGAACCTCGCCATCATTTGTGACGAACTGTTTAATCGTCGTGGCATCGTTCCCGACAAATATGCCTTTCAGAGTTACCAGCGTAAAAATGTTCTGAAGGTGCTGGAGAAAGGAGCCCCTTCGCCCAGGAGATTTGACTCAACGAAGATGCTTGGTTACCCTGAGGAGGTCAGGAAGTTTCTGCGTGAAAAACTTATCCCGCGTTTCTATCCGCAACGCCAGCATCAGGATGCTATATTTACACTTTGTTCATCCCTTATTCGCCCGAACATATATCCAGTGGAAAACCTCACCAGTGAAGCACGAGCACAGGCTCTCCTTAGGGTAGGCGAAGTAAAAACTACAATCAATAGAGGCGAGATAATAGTGAAGCGAGGTGAGATTGTAACCCCTCAATTACAGCGTATCATTGATACCATCAATGCTAAGGCTCATTATTATAATTTTCTTCGTCTTATTGGTGACGCAGTTTTTGTCCTCGCAATTTTCATCTTTATGTTTTTATACACCCGTAAGCTTTGTCCTGAGTTTACGTTTACATCTTCTGGAGTAATCTTACTTTATCTGCCGCTTCTTATTGCCTTAATTATAGGGCGCGTGCTACTGGTTTACGTGCCGGGCGAAGAAATCAGCGGGTATCTATTTCCTGCAGGTGCAATTGGAATGCTGGGAATTATTCTGCTTAATCCGCGGATTGCTTTCGCTTTAGTGATATGGGGAGTTCTACTCTTTGGCATAGCGGTTGACTTTAATTTCCGATACATCATAGTGGGACTTTTCGGGGGGTTAACTGCGCTCTTAAGCCTGTACACGGTGAGAGAACGTAAAGACGTCCTGATGGCTGGTTTTAAAACTGCACTGGTGAACTTTGTTTTGATTCTGGTCATCAACATCATTGATGACCCAACAAAAATACCCACTACTTATGCAGGACTTGGTATTCTGAATGGCATTCTGTGTGCATTTCTCACGTTGCCAGCATTACCACTGTTTGAATACTTTTTTGGCATTGTGACCGATGTTCGCCTACTTGAACTCACCGGCATCACGCAACCCTTGCTCCGTGAACTTGAAGAAAAAGCACCGGGCACTTACCAGCACTCATTGAATGTGGCAAAACTTGGCGAGCCTGCTGCTGAAGCGATTGGCGCAAATTATCTCCTGGTGCGTGCTGGTGCGTATTATCACGACATCGGCAAGATTCTTAAACCTAAATATTACTCTGAGAATCAGGTCACTCCTGAAGAGAAACGTATCCATAATAGTATCTCGCCTAATATGAGTTTGCTGATAGTTCGTAATCATGTCAAAGAGGGAATTGAGCTCGCAAAAAAATATGGATTGCCACAAAAGATAATTGATTTTATTCCACAGCATCACGGGACAAGTTTGATAAAATATTTTTATCAGAGGGCATTACAACAATACAGTGAGTCCGAGTCGAATGTGCCGGTTCGGGAAGAGGATTTTCGGTATTTAGGTCCAAAACCCCAATCCATTGAGGCGGCAATAGTGATGCTTGCTGATTCAGTGGAGGCAACTATAACCTCTAAACTTCCACGCCCTTATGTCTCTGAAGAGGAGATTCGGCGTGTGGTACACGAAACGATTGTGGAGAAATTTAACGATGGGCAACTTGATGAATGTCCACTTACGCTGCGTGACCTGCACATTATCCGCGAATCTTTTATCTCCACATTGAAGAGTCGACTGCATTTTCGTGTGGAGTATCCACCCACTTCTGCACAAAAGGAACTTAAAAAAGTAATCGCCGAAAAACCTGAACTCACCACCTCAGAACTATAAAGGTCTCTCCTGATTATTTACAATATACGTTTCTCCGGACAATAATAATAGATTACCATATCTTCAAGGTATCCGCTAATGCCGGAAAGTGTAAGAAAGTGATATTTAAATATACCTGATACCAGTAATAACATTTCCTGATTGGCATTTGCCAGATGCAGATGATAGCCGTCTTTTCTCATTTCATAGAAAGAGAGAAAGCAGGGATAGAGGATAGAGCAAAAATGTTAGGCGCGGAAGAGTTGGTGAAAGAACAGTGGCAGGTCTCAAGGAGATAAGGAAATAAGAAGCTCCAGGGTAGTCCCTCGGTTGCAGGCTATAGTAAGTGCGGAAAAGTATACACTAAACCACGTGGCAGAGATGACAGATGTAAAGAAATGTTAGGAGAAGCGAGCTAAAGTGCCAGGGGGTAGTCTTCGCCCACACCCGGACCGCTCCAGAAGATGTCGCCGAAGCTAACCGTACCGTTTGTCGGGTCATAAGGACGCGCCACGCCATCGCCAAGCACAGTAGGAATCTTATCCGGTCCAATACCCCGCATAGCCCAGATGACCGAGTATGGATAGCGGGTGATATGTATCCAGGTAAGAGGCGACTCATACCCCCCATCAGGCAAACGGCGACAGGCAAAGTCATAAGTGAACGGACGGACAAGTTTCCCGCTGGAGTCAGGAGGTATAGCATAGGGGTTTTCTGGACGGGATGAGAAATATGAAGTTATATTTCCAGCGTTGGCAAACGGGTCTTCAAGCACACTGGTTATGTAGGCAATAGGAGTGGTAAGATGTTTGAGTCGTTCAAGGTAATTAATCACACCACACTGGGCATCCGGAGGATATTTGTTATGGTCAACGTAGTAGCTCTCAAGGGCAGTAGAAATAGTACGTAAATCAGATTTGGTGCGAGCGACCTTTGACCTTATGGAGGCGTTCAAGAAATTAGGTATGGCAATTGCGGCGAGGATGCCGATTATTGCCACCACAATCAACAACTCAATCAAGGTAAAGCCTTTCTTATTCATCGGAAGCCTCCTTTCTAAATTTTTTTAAATAGACTTTAATGTGCCTAATATAGGTTTGCTCTGGAATATTGTATTTTGGTAAGTTTTGTTAAGTCTATTGGCAGAGCTGTGGCAGGGATTACCTTAATCTTAATGAGCAGAGGACAATTTTGATAGACTTCATAATTCTCCCAAACACCACATCCTATCACCGAGGCTAATATAAAGAGTTGTCCTTTTTTATTACGCTATGACCTTAAGAGCACAAAGATTCATTTTTATTCCTGAAGTTCAGGACACTCATACCCACCCCTTTGCTCTCATTTCTCTAATCATAGCATTATACGTGAGGACAGATTCTTCACCTCCATCAAGGCTGGCGAACATTTCAACAAGCTGCACCAGCTCCTTTGGTGCAGGTTTTATTCCGTAGTCTTGCATTACATCAATAATGACGCTATTCAGTCCATAGCGTCGAGCGACCTCAATGAATGCACGATTATGTCCTATACGTCTTCTTTTCACATCATGACTCCAGTTGGAAACGCCCAGAACCGTGTTTACTCCTTTCATCTCCGGGTCTGTCATTATTTTTTTGATGGCGTTAAAGGAATTGTAGGTATGGGAAGGTTTGAATTCACCAAGCTCGCTAATCGGGCTGTCAAAGGTTATACCGAGTGTAACGGTATCAAAGAAGATTTCTTCAGGCTGGAATCCATACTTTTGAGCCTCTTTAAAGATTGACTTTGCAGCCTCATACATCTCCTCAGATGATTTAAGAACACCTTGCTGACCCATAAGTAGTCCTATGATGGAAAATTTGTAAGTTCTTCTCATCTCAAGTATGGGTCGCATCTTCTCCATTTCAGCATAATTGATGGAATTAATCAGAGGTGGTTTTACCTGCGAGGCATTGGCATACCATTCCTCAAGCCCTGCCTTTAAGACCTCTGGATTGGAACTATCAATGCACACAGGTACGCCCTGCCCGTATTTTTTGATAAGCCGAACGTATTGCCTCATCAATGGCGGTGTATCTCCACCTAATTGGTCGATGTTGACGTCAATATATGCTGGTCGATATTCCGCCTGCGTGACGATTAGATTAAGGATTACGTTTAATCCACGATTATACTGAGTAAACCCTTTTTCTCCGAGTTCTTTTAAATAAAACATTGCTGGACCGACTGATGGGATTGAAGCGTGAAGTAGTTCAGCAATCTGGATTAGCCCGCTTCGTTCCAGCAGAGAGGCTTTTAACGTATGGCTTCGCCCATAGTAATGATTCAACAGCGACGAAGTCCCTTCCAGCGAGACGTCCCTCGGAGGAATAATCGTATTTCTCAGGGTCTCAACATCGTTCTTTTTAATTGCTCTGAATAGGATTACTTCAGCGGCACAGGGACGTTTCGGGTCGTTCCCACACCTACCCTCCACTGTTGCATCTCCACACGGCGGATTGGGTAACCCCTTATCGCATTGTCCCACAGTGCAGACAAAATAATTTTCCGGTAGAAAACAATCACCACATAGCCGACAATCAAATAGCCCGCCTTTTGCAAGTTTCTCCATAGCGAAAAACACACGATACAATGTCCCATAATCCTTATGGTATGATTTCTCCACTGGTTTTAAAATAGTTTTGGCAAATTTGAACAATTTTCCTTTTTGCTCAAAGGCGATATTGTGCAGAAAATCCATTCCAGGCGGAGTTTTTGGAAGCGGGAGTGGTTCTGGCGCTGGTGGCGGAAATGAAATGTTATCCCTGAATTGCTCCCAGTCATTTATCTCCAGTGCTCCATCAACTATCTGGAGAATTTGTTCAAGTGTAGCGACGTTGCCAATGTCCACACCATTATAGCCCAATGCTTTGAACATAGCGACCTGTTGTGATGCCCTGGTTATTCCATCTTCACTTTTTTCATCTTTTAATTTTTCCATAAATTCCGGGGTAACCACACATCCAGGAAGGTCTTTCATCACGTATGCGGTAGTATAATCCAGCAGGAGAGCGTTGCCAATAATAGGCACACCGAGTGCCTGCTTTTTCTGTATGAGTTCTCTGGATTTTTCTACATCCCATCCAGCCTGACTGATTAGAAACGCAGCTCCACATCTGGTCTTCTTTTCAGCTTTTATGTACTGCATCATTAAGGAGAGCTCAGAATATTTAAATGGAGAGATTGCAGCGCCGGGTGTGAGTTGTGGTACTTTCTTAAATTGCTCAAGAGTTTTTGCCCGCCTGGCTATACGTGCGTTGAACTTCTGGATAAACATAAGTAGCCCAAGCGAGTCGAGCTGAAAGACCCCTTTTGCTTCTTTTGGTTTATCGCCGGTTAAAGCAAGAATAGTGCTTATCCCAAGGTCAAATAATGCCCTTAGTTGTATTTCTATGGAATCTAAATTATAGTCTTTGCAGGTGACGTGAGGAATTATAGCAATATCCTCAGGGAAATCATTCTCTTTGAGAATCTTCACCGCCTGTGCAATATCGTAGGAGAGTCTGCCACCCGGATTTTGAGTTAACATCACTGCGGAAAAACTTACCCCTTTAGGACGATACTTCTCATTTAGTGCGGAAAGCTGGCGCGCAATTTCACCAATCTGCACTATTTCTTTTGGGTTTCGTGGCGTAAACTCCACCAGGATGTTGAATAACCCTGAGTGCAGTCGAGCAACAAATTTATTTTCATCCATTCTCTACCCTCCAGAGAGTTCAGTTTTATGTGTTCGTAGTCTCAATAATCTCAAGAGAATAAAATGGCACTCTCTCTTTAGCCATACATAGAAAACGAAAGGAAAGGATAAAGAGCAGTAGTGCGACAAATCAAGTTGAAAATGCATAAAAAACAACAAAAAAATGCATTACTCGTTTGCCAGAGCATATATACCTTTGAGTTTCAAACAGGCATACTTGCTCTAAACTCGTAAGAAGTTGTATACACTATAATAAAGTGATTGCTTTTATATTTCTCTTGATTTTCCAGTACACTATTTAAATAAATATATTGATTTTTAAATTTAATAAAGAGGTGAAAACTGGCTCAAAACAATAAATTAAATCATTGGATTAGAAAGGAGAAAGAAGAAATGAAGTCAGACCTGGAAATATCCCACGAGGCAAAGCTCAAGAACATTATTGAAATTGCAGAAGAACTTGGACTCACTGAAGACCTGGTAGAGCTCTACGGAAAATATAAAGCAAAGATTTCACTCGAGGCATTAAACACACCGATTGATAGGAAAGGTAAATACATTCTTGTCTCGGCGATTACACCAACTCCACTTGGAGAAGGAAAGACCGTCACCACTATTGGGTTAAGTATGGCACTTAACAAGATTGGCAAAAAGGCGGTCGCCACGGTTAGACAGCCCAGTATGGGTCCTATCTTTGGCATTAAAGGCGGTGCAGCCGGCGGTGGGTATGCCCAGGTCGTGCCTATGGAGGAATTTAACCTTCACCTGACAGGTGATATTCATGCAGTAAGTATCGCACATAATTTGCTTGCTGCATTTATAGATAATCATATTTATCACGGCAATCAGTTAAACATAGACCAGTTCAGCATCACCTGGCCACGAGTGGTTGATATTTCAGACCGGGCACTGAGGAATATCATCATCGGACTGGGCAAACGAACAGACGGCATCCCGCGACAGAGTAGTTTTGATATTGCAGTTGCTTCAGAAGTGATGGCTATCCTTGCGCTGGCAAAGGATATATTTGACCTTCGGAGGAGGTGTGGACAGATTGTCGTTGCTGCTACCAAAGATAAAAAACCTGTTACTGCCGAAGACCTCCAATGCGCTGGCGCAATGACTGTCGTGTTGAAAGACGCTATAAAACCTACTCTGATGCAGACACTCGACAATACTCCGTGCTTAATCCACGCGGGTCCCTTTGGAAATATCGCTCACGGCAATTCATCAATTATTGCGGATTACATCGGACTTAAATACTGCGATTACGTGGTCACCGAGTCAGGTTTTGGTGCAGATATGGGCGCAGAAAAATTTGTTCATATCAAATGCCGAACCAGCGGGCTTAAACCGGATGCCTGTGTATTAGTCTGCTCTATCAGGGCGTTGAAAATGCACAGTGGCAAGTATCGTGTCATTGCAGGCAGACCACTTCCCCCTGAATTAATTGAGGAAAATATTGTTGACCTTGTTCAGGGACTTCCTAATCTCATTAAACAAATAGAAAATGTTAAAGTCTACGGCATACCCGTGGTGGTCGCAATTAATAGATTTCCTACCGATACTGATAATGAGATTGAACTCGTTAAGAAAGAAGCACGTCGGCATGGAGTGGTAGACGTGGTGGTCAGCGAGGTGTTCGCAAAAGGCTCTGAAGGCGGTATTGAACTCGCTGAAGCAGTCGTCAAAGCCGCTGAACAATCCTATGAGTTTCGGTATCTTTATCCACTTGAGGCATCTATCCCTGATAAAATCCGCACAATCGCAACAAAGATATACGGAGCTTCTGGCGTTGAGATTCTTCCCCAGGCAAAAAAAGATATTGCGCTTCTTGAGGAGTGGGGATTTGGCAATCTTCCTGTATGTATGGCAAAAACTCATCTTTCTCTTTCGCATGACCCCAAACTCAAAGGACGTCCCTCAAACTTTGAAGTGCCCGTCCGCGAGATTAGACTCTCAAGTGGTGCGGGATTTGTCTATGCTCTGTGCGGTGATATGATGACTATGCCCGGTCTCCCATCACGTCCCGGCGGCGCAAAGGTGGATATTGATGAAAATGGCAACATCGTTGGCTTATTCTGATTGTACCAATTCAGAATATTAATTCGGGGTATGACATTCATAATATATTTGCGAGTCCCACCTATTG
>JAGHBZ010000405.1 GCA_021160705.1 Candidatus Sumerlaeota bacterium | reverse complement strand
TTTTATAGGAGTTGAATGTTGGTCCGTAAAGGGTTTTTACTCTACCAGGGATATGACCCGGCTGTTCCACCCTGGAAAGAGCTCGGGATTGATATTGTAGTTGAAGCGACAGGAGTATTCAGAAAGAGGGAGCTTGCGGCGAAACACCTTGAAGCCGGGGCAAAAAAGGTCATCATCACTGCTCCATCACCTGACGCTGATGCAACGTTTGTGATTGGTGTAAATGAGAAAACATATAATCCGTCTGAGCACCATATAATTTCAAACGCCTCGTGTACCACGAATGGGCTTGCCCCGGTCGCCAAAGTGCTTCTGGATAATTTCGGTATCAAGCATGGGTTAATGACCACCATACATGCCTTCACAGCAGACCAGCGCATTCACGACCTCCCACATAAGGACTTCCGCCGTGCTCGGTGCGCTTCGGTCTCAATGATTCCTACCTCAACTGGTGCAGCAAAAGCCATTGGACAGGTCATCCCTGAACTGGATGGGAAGATGGATGGGATTGCTATCCGGGTGCCGGTGCCAAATGTTAGTCTCGTTGACCTGACTGTGGAGACCGAAAAGGAACTTACCAAGGAAGAGGCACTTAACGCTTTCCGTGGCGCAGCTGAGGGTGAAATGAAAGGAATCCTCGCTGTTGTGGATGAACCGCTTGTCTCGGTTGATTTCAACCATATTGACTGGTCGTCTGTGGTGGATGCACCTGAGCTCAAGGTGTTTGACAAAACTATGGTAAAGGTACTTGCCTGGTATGACAACGAATGGGGTTATTCAGTAAGAGTGGTCAACCTGGCTGATTTGGTCGCTGAAAAACTGTAATCCTATAAGTACTATTTAGGGGGTAAAGTTAATGGCAGAAAGAATACCGTTCATTGCTGGCAACTGGAAGATGAACAAATCACTCAGCCAGGCAATTGATACCGTGACCAAACTGAAGGAGTTGATTGAAGATGTTCAGGATGTAGAGGTGGCTGTGTGTCCGCCATTTATTGCGCTTGATGCGGTGGTGAAGGTTCTCATCAGGTCAAATATTGCCGTGGGGGCTCAGAACTGTTTCTGGGAAGAAAAGGGCGCATATACTGGCGAGATTTCACCTTTAATGCTGGCAGACATTGGTTGTCGGTATTGTATTGTCGGGCATAGTGAGAGACGGAAATATTTCGGTGAGACGGACGCAAATGTTAATCGTAAAGTCAGGGCACTCTATCAATTTGGGTTGTTGCCAATTATATGCGTTGGGGAGACCCTTGAGCAACGCCAGCAGGGATTGACAATGAATGTCGTTGAAGAGCAAATACGTGGCTGTCTTTCCGGGTTGCCTGTGAATAAAGTGGTTGACTCGGTCATCGCCTATGAACCTGTATGGGCAATTGGCACCGGACATACCGCAACGCCAGAACAGGCACAGGAGGTGCATTCGTTTATTCGTAACCTGCTCGCCGAGCTTTATGGTGAGGAGAATGCTCAAAAAATACGGATTCAATATGGAGGTAGCGTTACACCTGAAAACATAAAAGGCTTAATGGCGATGCCGGATATTGATGGCGCTCTGGTGGGTGGTGCGAGTCTGGAGCCTGAGAAATTCGCTCGGATTGTCAAATTTAAACAATAAAGAACCAATCTATCCCGAAGGAACGAGGGCGATTAATGAGGAGGATAGCACTCCTTACAGGTGGAGGCGACTGCCCCGGACTGAACGCAGTCATCCGTGCGGTTGTGTTAAAAGCCAGCGAATTTGGCTATGAAGTTGAAGGCGTACTACGTGGCTGGAAAGGTCTCCTTGACCCTCCACAAACTCGTCCACTTACCCCGGAAGATGTGGAAAATATCCACTTCATCGGGGGAACAATACTACTTACCTCCCGTGCAAATCCATATAGCTGTAAAGAACACGGTGAGGTGAGCGACCGACATTCCGAGGTAATCAGAAACCTTCGGGAGCTTAACTGCGATGCTCTGATTGCTATCGGGGGACAGGATACGCTTGGTGTCGCTTATAAACTCTCCCGGGAAGGCATTAACGTTATTGGCATCCCCAAGACCATTGATAATGACCTCCAGGCTACGGATTATACATTCGGGTTTGATACCGCCATCAATATCGCAACTGAATCAATTGACCGATTACATACTACTGCGTACTCCCACGAGCGGGTGCTGATAGTGGAGATAATGGGGCGTCACGTTGGCTGGATGACGCTTTTTGCAGGACTTGCAGGGGGTGCACATCTGGTGCTTATTCCTGAGGTGCCGTTTAATATTGCAGAGGTCTGTGAATTTGTCCAGAGACGCAAACAATCTGGCAAAGGCTATACCCTTATTGCTATTGCTGAAGGGGCTGTGCCAGAAAAAGGCAGTACCTTCTCAGTCAAACGAGTGGAGAGAGATGAGTTCGGTCACCCTGTACTTGGGGGAATCAGCGAAATGCTCGCCAAGGAAATAGAAGAAAGAACTGGACTGGAGACCAGAAATGTTATCCTTGGACATTTACAACGCGGCGGCACACCATCGGCTTTTGATAGAGTGCTTGGCATCCGATTTGGAATCAAAGCGGTGGAGCTCGTGGAGCAGGGAAATTTCGGGAGAATGGTAAGTCTTCGTGCTACACAAATCGTTGATGTGCCTTTATCAGATGCCGTCAGAAAATTAAAAACTATTCCCCTCCAGCTCTACGAGGAGGCAAAACTATTCTTCCGGTAAATTTTTTGTTCATTACAATTATGATAGTCGTGTAGAGCCTATTGCCTGCCCCGATGCATCTCTTGTCGGGTTTTTTAATTGTCTTCTTTGGTTCTGGCTGAAAAAGTAGTCCACATTGGCAGATTAACTAAAATGTATGAGACGGTCGCAATTGTCGCCTGTGATGAATACAATGATGATAAGATTGCTCAAGCCTTAAAGGAGGTAGTTGCACTACTGGGCGGAGGTGGCTGGGACAGGTTCATCTCACCCGGTCAGAAGGTACTGTTAAAACCTAACTTTATTAGAGCACTTTCGCCTGAACGACAGGCAATCACGCATCCACTGGTTATCCTCAAGTGTGCTCAAATTATTCAGTCTCTTGGAGCTCACCCATTGGTAGGCGACAGTCCAGCATTCGGCTCCCTGAAAAGAGTCATCTCTCTCCCCGGTGTCAAAGAAGTACTTGCCTCAAGCGGGATTCAGTTTACCAGTTTTCGGAAAAAAGAACGTCGGCATTTTCCTCTGAGTAAGTTTAGAGGTGTACCAGTGGCACGTGAAGTAAAAAAAGTTGACCTTATTATTAATCTCCCGAAATTAAAGGCTCATTGCCAGCTTCTCTATACCGGTGCAACAAAAAATATGTTTGGCGTTGTCAGTGGACGCTGGAAAGCATATCACCACCTTCGCACAAGAGGCGACCGTCATAGATTCGCTATGTTGCTGGCTGAGATTGCTCAACTCTTCGCTCCATCGCTAACAATTATTGATGGAGTGATAGGGATGGACAGAACAGGTCCCACAAACGGCGACCCTTATCCTTTTGGTGTATTGATTGCAGGCACTAATTGTTTTGCCATTGACCTGGCTCTGGCTAACCTATTCAATGTCCACTGGCACGATGTACCCATACTTAGAGCGGCTTATGATGCGGGGTTCTTTGAACCTGACTCGATTGAGCTGGAAATAAAAGGCATCTCTCCAGAAATACGAACACGATTTGCACAGGCAAGACTTCCAGAGGAGCTTGTGCCTATAAGCTTTTCAGTATACAGGTTTGTGCGAGGATTTTTTCGTCACATCCGGGAGAAATTTATTTAGAACTGGCAGGCTCAGGTTTCATTTTTTCCATTTTTACCGATTTCGGGTTAAGCGGATGCGAATTGTATGAACATTAATCCAGTTATTTTAAGAGAGCTAAATAGCAGTATTTTTTCTTTAGAAACCCGCAACAGAGACGAAGGGTATAAAGAACAGAGTTATTTTAAGCCACGTAAGTTTGCTATTGCACAAGGGATTCTAAGTCTGGTTAAATGAGAAAAACTCACATCGCATAAAGGCAAGATATGGCAAGGACAAAAATAGTCGCTACACTTGGTCCAGCGACCACATCCCCAGCAATCATCAGAGAACTCATAGACGCTGGTACGGACGTCTTCAGGCTGAATTTTTCTTACGGTACTTATGAGGAACATCACAGGTTTATCCAGTGGATTCGGCGAGTCTCTCAACAGAAAAAATGTCACTGTGCAATTATAGCAGACCTGTGTGGGCCCAAAATAAGATGTGGCGTGCTTGAGTCAGAACCACTCTTGCTCAGTCCCGGCGAGAACGTGGTGCTTGTACCTGCGGGTGGGAAAAGAAGAAGACGCAACAAGGTCATTCCGATTACGTATCCGCGCCTGGCTAAGGATGTGCGTCCCGGCGACAGAATAATGTTAGCGGATGGCGAGATGGAACTTAGAGTGAAGCAGGTTAAAGCTGAGGGCGTCATCTGTGAGGTTAGGAGTGGAGGATTTCTCAGTTCACATAAAGGGGTTAATTTCCCGGATACGAAGTTACGAGTTTCAGCACTTACAGAAAAGGATAAACAGGATGTACGATTTTGTTTGACTCAGGGCGTGGATTTCTTTGCATTATCGTTTGTGCGGGAGGCAAAGGATATTGTATTATTGCGCAACTTTATCAAACAGAGCACCAATGGCAGGCTCTCCGTACCAATCATTGCAAAGATTGAGAAAGCTGAGGCACTTTCGCATATTAACGAGATAATAGCTGAGGCACAGGGCATAATGGTAGCACGGGGCGACCTTGGAGTGGAAATTCCACTATATGAAGTGCCACTTGCTCAGAAACAAATTATCCAGCAGGCAAACGACAAAGGAAAACCCGTGATTACAGCAACGCAGATGCTTGAGTCAATGCTTGCAAGAGCGCGCCCCACAAGGGCAGAGGTCACAGATATTGCCAATGCTATTCTTGATGGTAGCGATGCACTTATGCTCAGTGGCGAGACCGCAGAGGGCAAGTTCCCGGTTCAGGCAGTAAAGATTATGAACCAGGTCGCTGAAGCGACTGAGAAAAGTATTGATTATCGCCAGCTCCTGAGCAAAAAGTGCATAACAGAAGCCAATAGTATTCCTGATGCCATCAGTCATGCCACGTGTGTGATTGCAGATGACCTGGGGCTGGATGCCATTCTTTGTCTTACTATTTCAGGAATGACCGCGCGAATGGTCGCTCGGTATAGACCACGTGCACCAGTGCTTGGGTGTTCGCCATCCAGTGACACGCTCAGGCAACTTGCCTTGAGCTGGGGAGTGGTGCCGGTAAAGATTCCACCAATCTCAGTGCGGACATCATTTGAGCGAGCAATTGAGCGAGCAGTAAACATCGCTCTGCGTAAAAGGTTAATCAGAAAAGGAGACCGTGTGGTCATTACTGCTGGGTTACCATTGCTTAGACCGGGAACCACAGATATTTTGCGTGTTATTTCAATTTGATAGAATTTAAGTATGCCAAATTAGTCAATAGGAGGTCAGTATGAAAACGTATGCACAAAAGATGATAAAGTATATTCCACTCACACTGCTGGTAGTGTATCTGTGTGGTTGCACTGCC
The DNA here is from genome assembly GCA_021160705.1 of Candidatus Sumerlaeota bacterium. Classification (GTDB taxonomy): domain Bacteria; phylum Sumerlaeota; class Sumerlaeia; order MWCT01; family JAGHBZ01; genus JAGHBZ01. Next base: position 1,341 of record JAGHBZ010000405.1, on the reverse strand, counting down.
ACAATGGTCACTATCAGCCGTATTGAGCCACCTGTGTATGACATACCGCCGGGTAAGAAGTTGGCAGTACTTGATTTTGTCTCTTACAGTGATTATCCAGAAAGTGGCAGGGCGCTTGCCAGTACCCTGATAGCTAAATTGATGCCGACCGGGTACTATGACATTATAGAACGAACTCAAATCCAGAATGTTATACGGGAATTAAAATTTGCGACAACTGATTATGTAGACCCGAACAACGCAAAGCGTATCGGCAGGCTGGTGGGTGCAGATTATGTAATTGTAGGAGAAGTCACTGCTTATGATGTGGAGGACGACGTCCAGCATAAACAGGTCACAGACCGGGTCTGGACAGGTGGATATTATTACGACCGACGCGGTCGGCGTCATCGTGAATATCGTTCCGTGCTTCGGACAGTAGAAGTACGAATAAGACGAGGCACAGTAAGTGCCACTTTTCGGCTGGTTGATGTGGAGACAGGAAAGATTATAGCCAGCGACCAGCAAAGCCGTACATTCAGGAAATCTACAGAGGCATTTCTGACCTCCGGTGAGCTGCCGGCAAAAGACTACATCCTGACAAAGCTTACCGAGGAGGTAGTAGACGCCTTCGCAAGGAAGATTGCTCCGCATAGGGTGTTTGAACGCCGTCGGTTAGAATATGGGAAACATCCATTAATCCGACGTGGCGTAGCACAGGCAAAAAATGGGTTATGGCGAGAAGCCTTTGAAACCTGGAACACTGCACGCCAGTACGCACCCGATGACCCCGCTATCTATAACAATATGGGCGTGGCAGCGGAACTGAAAGGCGATTACGATGCAGCAGAAAAATTCTATAAGAAAGCGCTCGAGCTCCGCCCGGAAAAATCTCAATATATGCAAAATATCAACCGTGTCCGTAGACTTAAAAAAATCTATGAAAAACGTATCGGGTCTGACGTCAACGAATAGGACTTACCTGAGCTAATAACATTTTCAACTTGAGATTAAAAAAATGGAATTCATACCGCTTCATTTCGTTGACATAGTTCTGTAGGAACAATCTATATGTAGCCCGGTGCGGACGCACTAAGATTAATAATAAGAAAATTCATTAGCTCCGCAGGAACGAGTTATAAAAAGAAATTTGCATACATTTCAAATAAGAAGACCTTAGTGTCTGCACTATCCCTGAGAATCTGAGCACTATAAAAAGTCTCTGGGCTGGATTCATAGTTGTTTTATAACTATGCTCAATTTATCCCAGATTTTGCGTTTGGAGGGCAGAATTTGATTGTCAGGAGAGTGTAAATAATTGAAAATCCTCCTTTTAGCAGATGTTAAAATCTATCTAAAAGG
>JAGHBZ010000203.1 GCA_021160705.1 Candidatus Sumerlaeota bacterium | reverse complement strand
GCTAAAAATTTAAATCTTTTCTCCCAGAACCAATGAGCAATGCGGTGTAACCAGATTGCATGAAGTCCCGGATAACAAAATATTACCTCCAGGGTACTTCTGGCTGCCGGGTCTTTTTCAAATACAGTCTGTATGTCCTCTTTCATTCTTATATATATGTCTTTAAGTTTTTTAAACATAATTACCACCTCATTTTCATAGCCTTATATGGACAGACCTTTACACAAATCTCACAGGCAATACATCGCTCTTCATAGAAAAGAATTTTTCTGCTTACCGGCTCAACGACAAAAGCAGCCGTTGGACATTGAGGAACACACGCACCACAGGAGGTGCATTTTTCCTCCACAAATATTACATCCTTTGATAATGGCTGGATGTGGACACCTGTTTCTTTTAGATAATTGATTCCGCGCTCATAGTTCTCTTTCTCGCCGGTCAACTCCATAATGAGCATACCTTCTTCATTTTGCGTGACTGCCGCTTTCAGGATATTAAACTCCAGGTCGTGCTCCTTAACCAGACGGTAAATTATGAGTTTGTCCACAAGTGATGGCGGAAATGAAAGCACGAGTTTCCTTGAAATCATAATCCTTACCTCCTTTTTGCTATCCCTCACGTATTCTTAACCCCTTAAAGGTATAACCGGACCCGGCACCGGGTAATGGTGCTACAGGTTCAGTTAGCAGAAATCTTCTTTCCTTTATCCACTCCTTCAATGTAGTAGCAATTTCACGTGCACCAGGATAGCTTGATAAACTCCCTGTCGGAACTTTCTTGCCAAGCAGGGTAATAGTACCACTTTTTAGTTGGGCATAGTTCACTTTGCCAACAGCTTCGGCTTTGCCTTCCGGATATGCGCTACTATAGTCAACGATTTGTGTCCAGATGTCCTCGTCCCTCACTGCGGTATAACGCGCAATTTCTTCGTTAAGCACAGGGATTGGCACTCCGAGTCCGACAGTGAGTGTGACGCCGTAGCCGAGCATTGTAGTTCCACGAAGCCATCTCTGGCTCATTTGCTTTAGGTCGCCAATCACCGCCAGAGTCCCTGCTGGCACTGCAGGCAAACCATTCTCCGTTCTTTTTACTGAAGGATTATGCTGTGTACCCCACCAGCTGATATATCCGATGCCACCACCAAGAAAGATTCGCGTCCCGATACCAAGCGTCTTATAGTATGGGTCATTAAGAAGTGGAGAGAGTTGACCAGCACTACAATAGTTTGCATTACCCAGATTTGGTTTCAGCACTCCCATATAGGTGTAAATAATCTTATCCGAAAGGTTTACCGCTACGTTATAATTCTGATAAGCGTTTCGTGGATTAAATAACACAGCTTCGTTCACATCGTTGATATTGATTAGAGTTTCCAGATGTTTGCGTGGATAGCAATCAGTACCATAGGCAGAAGCGACTAACCGTAAATCCTTGCCCGCAACTAAATCCTCAATCACGTGACCTCCACCGTAACGAAACTCGCCGGGATAACTCCTGTTTCGGGGGTCATCGTCAGGGATACTCGTTGCACCAATTAAAATATCAACCGCCGCAAAGCCCGCAAACACAGGTACTTCATTGAGATATACCCTGCCACCGCCGAGTTTTATCTTGGGTTTGGAATGTCCAAGGTTTATGTATGCACCTGAAGAACACATCGGTCCAAAAGTCCCGGTGGTCACCACGTCTACCATCTCAGCCGCTCTCTTTGCCCCGTTCTCCTGAACAATATCAATCATCTCTTCTGCAGTGACTACAACTGCGTCTCCGCGTTTTATTTTCTCGTTAATTTCTGCAACGGTCTTTGGCATAAGCATTACCTCCTCTATTTTGAGATTCTGAGTTTATTAAGGCAGAGCTCAGCTGCTCTTTTCCCGGAGAGCAACATACCTCCAAATATCGCACCCATTCGCGGTGACCCAAACACTGCGTTTGCCGCCATTCCGCAAACCAGTAGACCCGGGTATACTTCCTTTGTATTTTTTATAATCTCCTGCTCACCGACTTCTGCCCACATTGGTTGCTCCCCAACCACCTCACCACTCTCTGTTATCAGTCTGGGTCCTATCTTTCTTGTCACTATCCTGCAGAGCTCACTATCGTGCCTTGTGGCGTCTATGACAAACTTAGAGCGAACTGCTATAGGGTCTACGTGTAGCTTTGACCAGACTACTGAACTCCAGTTTAAGACCAGACCGGTAATCCTATCTTCTCGTATCATAACATCCTCAACGCTTATTAAGTTAAATATCTTTGCTCCCGTTCTTATCGTCTTAACGCATAGACTTGAAATGGTCTCTAACGCATCTGCTACATACACTCCCTCCTGATATTCACTCAGGTGTACCTCTAATTCGTCCAGGATATGTTTGCCTTCCTCCTGAATTACAATGCGGTTAAACATCATTCCTCCGCCCGGCATTCCACCACCTGGGCAAAGTTGTCGTTCAAATACCACCACCTTCGCACCAGCCTGAGCCAGATAGTATGCAGCGGTTAATCCCGAGGGACCCGCACCTGCAATTGCTACATCAGTATCCAATCGCTCCACAAAATCTTTGGTGTAAGTCTCAAGAATTGCCCTTGATATTGTTACCTCATCCATCTCTAACCTCCTGTTACACTAAATTATGAAAATAGTTCTGTTGTTAAATATCGCTCACCTGTGTCAGGCAGAATAACAACAATGAGTTTACCTTCATTCTCAGTCCGTTTTGCCACCTCCACTGCTGCCCGGACGGCTGCCCCTGACGAAATCCCTGCCAGTATACCCTCCTCACGGGCTAATCGCCGTGCCATCTCCACTGCATCCTCATCACGAACCTGAATGATTTCATCAACCAGCTCCAGCCGTAAAATATCTGGAATAAAACCTGCCCCTATTCCCTGAATCTTGTGGGGACCACGCTCACCCCCGGAAAGCACTGGCGACCCGGCAGGCTCCACTGCAATGGCTCTGAAACTGGGTTTCCTCTTTTTCAGGACTTCAGCTACACCTGTTATTGTCCCGCCTGTACCCACTCCAGCGACTATAATATCAACTTTGCCCTCCGTATCGTTCCATATCTCCTCGGCAGTGGTCTTGCGATGTATTCTTGGGTTGGCTGGATTCCTGAATTGCTGAAGAATGATTGCATTGGGGAGTTCGTCTGCCAGTTCTTCAGCTTTCTCCACTGCACCCGCCATCCCTTTATCTCCTGGAGTGAGCACAACCTCAGCACCCAGAGCTCTTAAAATCTTTTGTCTCTCCGCAGACATAGTGTCCGGCATTGTCAGGACTAATCGATACCCCCTCACTGCACAGACAAACGCAAGTGCAATGCCCGTATTACCGCTTGTTGGTTCTATTATTACTGTTGCAGAATTAATGACGCCTCTCTGCTCGGCGTCCTGAACCATACTTATTCCAATACGGTCTTTTACGCTACTAAATGGATTAAAAGATTCAAGTTTTGCCACCACCTGAGCACCTGCATCACGCACCACACGGTTCAACCTTACCAGTGGTGTGTTTCCAATGAGCTCGGTTATATCATTTGCAATTCTCATTCGGATACCTCCTTTTAAATTGAGGAGTCGCAAGACTTACCGTTTCCTCCACCCTAAAGAGCAACACCCGGAGATTAATAAAAAGTAACCGAGCGTTGGGGTCTTTGCCGGATTCCTGCAACTTTGTTAATTCGGGATTTTCTGGCGTCTTGAGGTCTCAGAACTCCCGCACTTTGTATTACTTCTCTCTTTCACATAATGTATAGTTAGTTTGGCTACTTGCCTTTTCTCTTTCGGGCGATACCCTGTTTTTTCTTTTCCATTTTTGCCAGCTTGTCCAGTGTCATTGAACTCAGAAAACCAGCAATCTGCTTCATAGTAGCTGTCCAGACATCTCGCGCTACACACGTACCCGACTGCGAACAGACACTCGGAGTGGTTACACACTCCACTATTGATAATGGTCCTTCAAGTGATTCAACAATTTCTTTGAGGCTTATGTTGCGAGGGTCTTTTGCCAGAAGATAACCACCGTGTGCACCGCGACTTGAGCTAATCAACCCGGCGGTTTTCAACGGGATAATCAACTGGCTCAAGTATTTCTCCGAGATTTTCTGGCGTTTCGCCACCTCACGTAACAATACAGGGCGTCCATTATAATTTACCGCTAAATCAAGCATCAGTCTCACGCCATAGCGTCCTTTTGTTGAGATTCTCAACATTTCTAATACCCCCAAATTTAGAATCTCTACTAATTCTATTAATTTAATAGAATTACTAATGATATTTAAACACCTCATTCTGCGTCAAGTCTTTTTTTCAATTTTTTAACTCTGGAATCTCAGAGGTTGGGGTCTTCGGGGAAGAGGGGTAGGTGGAGGGTCTGGATACGGCAGCGGTCAAGAAAGATGGTGCCGGTCTCTGCGTCTGCGGGGTTGAAGTTCAGCAGGTCAAGGGAGACAAACAAATGGAGTGGCTCGGCAGTTC
>JAGHBZ010000112.1 GCA_021160705.1 Candidatus Sumerlaeota bacterium | reverse complement strand
GGGTAAGCCAATTTTAAGTAAAAACTTAGAAAAATAGAGTTGAAAAACATTTTGATTAAAAAATTTTTGTCATTGCTTAGTCATTACTTACGACACTAAAAGGGGAGAAGATGAAAAGAATCCTGATTCCAATGGGAGTAGTGGTAGTATTGATGTTAAACTATACCACTTTACTTTTTGCTCAAAAGGATAAGTCACCCTCGGGTATGCGTATGCCACCAGCGAAAGTTGTTGTTGCTGAGGTATCCAGAGGGATGATTGCGCCAGAGTCAGAGTTTATCGGGACGGTCTACTATGTGGAGGTTTCGCGGGTTGCATCTGAGGTTAATGGAAGGGTAGATGCTCTCTTTTTCGAGGCGGGTCAGCGTGTTAAGCAGGGCACAGAGCTGGTACGGCTCAATGCAGAATTGCTTGAAAAAACCCTCCAGTCACAGCAGGCGGCTTATGAGGAAGTATACACCCAGCTCGAAAAAGCACGAATAGATTTCAGACGTGTCAAAAAACTCTTTCAGAAAAAGACCATCCAGGAACAAGCCTACGATGATGCTCGGTACAAAGTTAAAACCCTTGAAAAACACCTCGCCTCACTGAAAGCCGAAGTGGAACGTATCCAGACTGAACTAAAGAAAAAACATATAAAAGCACCGTTTGATGGCGTGGTAATTGAAAAGAAAACCGAAATAGGCGAATGGGTGATGCCTGGAACCACTGTGGCTGTTATTGCAAGAATTGATGTAGTAGACGTAATAGCGGATGTTCCTGCAACAATACTACCGTTTATACATCCAGGGATGGAGGTAGAGGTAAGCGTTGCCGGAAGGAGTATGAACGGCAAGGTCTTTACCATTATTCCTCGCGGAAACATTGAAACGAGAACTTTTCCTGTTAAGATTCGTCTGGAGGGTAATGAAGACCTTATTGAGGGAATGGAAGCACATATAAAACTGCCTACCGGACCAAAGCAAGAATGCCTTATTGTTCCTCGCGATGCTCTTATCACACAATTCGGACAAACAGTAGTCTTCTCGGTTCAGAACGGTATAGCAAAAATGCATCCCGTCAAAGTTGTTGGATATGAACAAATGAAAGCAGGTATTCAGGCTATGAACCTCAGTGCGGGAATGAAAGTTGTAATAAAAGGAAATGAGCGACTCCGTGACGGGCAACCTGTAGCGGTAATTAATCATTAACCGATATGTAAAGATTCGCAATAAGACTCGTTAATAATTAGTGAATAGTGCAACACAACTTATAAGACTAAACGGAACTTAACATAAATGGATTTTGTAAAATTTTCTATAACAAAGCCTGTAACTGTCACCGTCGGTGTGATTCTGACACTCCTCTTCGGCATCATAGGGCTAACCCGGATGCCGTATCAACTAAGCCCCACAGTGACTGAGCCCGAAATTACTGTAACTACTGTATGGGTAGGTGCCACTCCTTATGAGATAGAACGCGATATCATTGAAGAGCAAGAGAAGGTGTTGAAAGGGATTCCAGGTCTCGTAGAGATGGAGAGCACGTCCGCTAATGGTATGGGGCAAATCACACTCCGCTTTAAGATTGGCACTGATGTGGACGATGCCCTTTTGCGTGTGTCAAACAAGCTAAATGAAGTTCCTTCATATCCGTTGAATGTAGAGAAACCTGTCATCACAGCCACCGGTGCAGCTACTTCACCTGTTATCTGGATGATTCTGGAGACCGCTGAGGATAACCCTCGCAGTATCTCTACATACAGGACATATTTTGAGAATGAAATTCGTCAGTATCTGGAACGAGTAGAAGGAGTGGCTGATTTATTCATTGGTGGTGGCACAGAACAAGAGATGCATATCATCGTAGACCCCAAAAAACTTTCAGCATTTGAGCTAACCATAGACGATGTTATTCGTGTGCTCCAGAGTGAAAATGTGACTATCTCTGCAGGGAACCTGGGGATAGGACGTCGTGACTTTCGCATTCGGACTGTGGCGGAATTTAGCTCCCCTGAAGAAATTAAAAATCTGGTCATAAAATCTGATGGACAACACCGGGTGAGTGTAGGCGATGTAGCAGATGTACGGTTCGGCTACGAGAAGCATTATGTACCAATTTTCCATAATGGTCGTGAGGGTATAGCCATAGGAATTAAACCTGAGCCAGACGTCAATGTGCTGGAGTTATGTGATAAGGTAGAAGCAGTAGTCAAATGGCTTAATGAAGAAAAACTAAAACCACAAAAAATCTATCTCTATTGGGTGTATGACGAACGTCCTTATATCAGGAATGCGATTCGACTGGTCGAACAAAACATCTTCATTGGTGGCACACTTGCAATCATAGTGCTTTTGCTTTTTTTAAGAAGCATTCTGTCAATGTTTGTTGTTGCCTCTGCGATTCCAATCAGTATTGTTGGCACCTTTATTTTTATGAGTGCATTAGGGCGGAACTTAAATGTTGTCAGTTTAGCGGGTATTGCATTTGCAGTCGGGATGCTTGTGGACAGTGCTATTGTTGTGCTGGAGAACATTGACCGCCATAGAAAACTTGGTGAGTCGCCATTTGAGGCAGCGTATTATGGCACGTGTGAGGT
>JAGHBZ010000174.1 GCA_021160705.1 Candidatus Sumerlaeota bacterium | reverse complement strand
TCCTTTCAGAGTGAAGCGAAAAATCTCACTATTTCGGAGTTATCCTGGTCTCCTGGCTTCCTAATAAATACTCTTTTTTTCTATAAGGAGACCAGGAAACCAGAAAATGATGACCTTTTCTTATACGCTACCACTTTTGATTTTTAGAGTACCCTTAGCAGGAGGATTTGGCAAAGCTGAGGGACTATCAAGAAACACTGTGCCATTGCTAAATAATCATTTTTATGCTAAGACTCTATCTCTGCAATAGAGCGACTTTTTGTTTTTCTGGTCCAAATAAGCATAAAATAGCTCTCTTACATAACTCTGAACAGAGTTGCTATGGATTATATAAGGTGGGGCTTCTTTATCTTTGCTCTGGATGAATTTAGTAAGCTTTTACAAGCGTTGTCTTATTATAGTAATGTTTGAGAATCTGCTGGTAGGTATATCCCTTTAAAGCCATTCCAAGCGCACCCATCTGACACAGTCCTGCACCGTGACCCCAGCCCGCACCATAAAGTATGACCTTTGTTATTTTTCCTTTCGTATCTTTTTCATAGTCCCAGACGAATGCACTACTATAGAGAAACTTTTTATGTAGTATTTTGCGAATCGTGTATTGCCGTTTTACAGTAAAAGTTTTTTTCTCTCCCCTGTCTGTTCGGTAGACAATCTCAAGTTGATGGAGTCGCCCGGAGTTACCACGAAACCCCGGACGAAAACCTAAAAACTCCGCTATATCGTCAAGATGTGCTTTCTCTTTCAACAGCTCAACAATCTCCTCCTGAGTATATACCACTTTCCAGCGATAATAGCTCCTTGCCTCGTCAACCGCACCAAGATATTTCGGTAAGACCGCTTCAGGACAGACGTTGGGCGAACAAAAACTGTCGCTCTTTTTAATCCAATCGCCAAGTATCCATTCCCTGACGTTCTCTTCGGTAATTGGATTAAAACGTGCGGTCGGCGAATCTGGTGGAGCATCAGTTGTGTCGCTCAATCCCAGTGCAGATTTCCCAAAGATATTGCTCCCTTTCTCAATAATTCCACCGCAACATTTTGAATAAAACGCTGAACACACATCCCCGTTTTCTGTTACGAGGAACATTCCCCTTGTCTTTTCTGCGCTCTCTACTACATCGCTGGCAAGATATGTGGTCCCCTGATAGCGCTGACAACAGTCGTCATTACAGATAGTATATGGTACTCCTTTGTGTTTATCTTTCAGATTCACTATGGTCCAGGACCGAGCAGCCGTTGTCTGAGCTTTAATAAATTCTGGCGGACACATTGAACTCATCTCTGAAGTTACCACGCAGTATAAATATGGTTCCAGATGAATTTCATTTACTACAACTAATTTAGAGTTCCAGTTATGGAACTCCAATTTTCCCGGATAATATAAATCCACTTCTTTCTGCCAGTGAAATCCTCTGCCTATTCTGCAGCGTTTTAAGAGAATCCCGGATTGAGGTGCCACTACTTCTTTGCCATCGGTTCTCTGAATACTGATTACACCGCTACTACTTAGCAATAGGGTTCCTACTTTTGGTTCTTCGCAAATGACTTTTCCATTGGAGACCTTTACGCTCAACGGCTTTTGTGTATCGCACTTCAAAATTTTTTCTTTACCATCGCCAGTAATCTTAAACTCTCCTTCTGGAAGCACTATTTCCATCCTGGATTTGTTATCAGATTCCAGCACAATGCCTACCCGACAGATAGGTTCCTTTTCCGGGAGAGGGAACTTTTTACCACGAGGGATTTTTGTCTCTATCACCTTCTGAGACTCCTTCTTTGAAGTAATATTTTTTTCATTTTCCCCGCACGCAAAGAGAATGGAATGAATTGAGAGAACGAAATGGGCTAAGATAAAAACACATACCTGTTCCTTTAGCATAGTATTTCTCATCATTTAAAGCCTATAATTAAAAAATAGTTAATGAATACATCGCCCGCGTTTGAGGATAACCAAAACTATGTATGGTGAATGTACAATATCTCCGGATTCCGTAGATAACAACGCATCAGAAGTCATCACAGTACCAGGAAATTCTACTTTAAAGGGCTTATAATTTCTCTCTTTTTAATCGCAAAATAGATGACAAATAACTTTCCGTACCGTCACTCGCTGATGGTTATCTCGTCCACTGATAGCTCTTCAAGATAAACCCACGAACTAAGGTCATCCTCAGTATCAAACCCTAAGACATCAAACGAGAACTGGAGGTAATCAGTTGCATCTTTAAGTTCGGGAATTATTATCATATCATATTGTTTGGGATTTGAATCAGATGGAGCCGCCTCATTATAGCTGAGTATACCACGAGTCCAGTAATTCCAGTTGCCAAGTTGGTTTACCCTGAGTCGGAATCCTACTGTCATATTCGGGTCTGAAGTACTGCTACTCACTGTCCAGCGAGCACGGTAGGCTTTGCCTTGCTGAATTAATATGTCCGGGCTATACCAGTAGGAGAAACTGTTTGAAGAACCCGCAGGCGACAAACCCAGATGTCCTCCTAAGAACGTGGCTAACGGCATATTAAAGTCTCCGATTTTGCCTGCAAAACGCCATCCCTGCACCCCCGGCTCAAAATCAAATCTCAATGGCGGTGTAAAGGAGCTGACAAACACACTTCCCTTAACCACGCTTGCTCCCTCTATGTCGCCAGAAAGATTTTGCCCATCAATCTCCACTGTGCCAGTAGTGGCATTGCTGTTTATATGCAGTCTGACTTTACAGATTTCCTGAGCACTGCCAACCACACTGGTCCCACCACCCACATATCCAAATAATGTGCCGCCATCTCCAGTAGGTGAACCGCTGACCAGTAGCCAATCCTGCGTTGCATTCCCTTTTTCTACACCTGTGAGAGTGAGCTGGCTCGTGTCAAAAAGCAGGTCAAAACTCCAGTAACTCACTGAAGTTGGAGTGTCAAGGGTAACAGGGATTATCACTTCGCTACCGGGGGAACCGCCACCAGAACCAATGACCAGAGTCTGTTCCACAGGTGTAGGTGAAGGAGTTGGGGTGGGGGTTATTGTTGGAGTCGGAGTAGCTGTCTGTGTCGGAGTAGGCGTGGGGGTCGGCGTTGGCGTACCTCCTATGATTGTAACCACTCCATCATTTACGTCGCCACCTTCTATGTCACCGGTTAAGCCTGTTGCAAGCAAAGGCACAATACCAGGAGATGCATCGCTGGCAATCTTTAATCTCACTATACATATTTGTTGACCAGAACCATTCACGTGAGTTCCTGTACCACGATACCCGCCAATCACTGCGCCTTCTTCCACTTCATCTCCCAACACTGCCAACCAATCGTCTGTTGCCGTTCCTTTATCCACGGTCACCAGGGTTAATTTATCAGTATCGTAAATGAGCGTGAACCCGAAATTGCCAACATCTATGGCGTCATCAAGTGTCACTGAAATTGGGACCTCATCCCCGGGACTCCCAGAACCACTACCAATATTCAACGTAACTGCCAAACTGATT
>JAGHBZ010000020.1 GCA_021160705.1 Candidatus Sumerlaeota bacterium | reverse complement strand
TATTCGTCTGCGGATTCTTGAGGAACTACATAAAGGTATAAAATGCGTTTCAGATATTCAGGATCTACTCGATATAAGCCAGCCAAATATTTCACAACACCTCGCATTGCTAAGACGCTATGGGTTGGTGGATTATTTTGAAGATGGGCAGCTGCGCTGTTATTATTTGTGCAAACCAGAACTGGTTGAGGCACTATTTGATTTTATAAATCGACCTTACCCGAGCAAACCACCAGAAAAAGCCACCATTTCCAAGACACATACATTCTTAAGGAGGGTACGAAGATGAAACGTGTTTATTTAATTCCTAATCGCTGTCTGGGATGTGAGGAGTGTATTGAAGCCTGTGCAAAAGAACACGACTGGGAGGCACGAAATTACGTACTCTGGATTGATATGGTCTATCAGGTGCAGTTACGCTGTGCTCATTGTGAAAACGCCCCCTGTATGCTGGTCTGTCCAGTGGATGCAATTAAGAAAACAGAGGAAGGAATTGTGACCATTGATGAAGCAGTTTGTATCGCCTGCGGGAATTGTGCACTTGTATGTCCATTTGGTATCCCACGCTTCTCAGCAAATACCAAAAAGATGATTAAATGTGACCAATGTATTGACAGACAGCGTGAAGGCGAAGAACCAGTATGCGTTCGCAATTGCCCAACTATGGCGTTGCAATTCGGTGAAATTGAGGAATACGAAGAAGAGAAACGAAAACGCACTGCACGCCGTGTTTTGCAAGCAGGAACTTACCTTAGAGATATTCTTATGCCACAGGAGGGATAAAAAATGGGTGCCGTAACACAAGCAAGAAGCTTAGACGAACTTAAGAGCGAACTCAGCAAAGCCGACCGCATTGCATTAATTTCCTGCAATACCTGTGTTCGGTTCTGCGGAACTGGTGGAGTAGAACGAATGGAGGAGCTCGCATTTCAATTACGCAAAGAAGGTTATTCGGTCACTGACCAGGTGCTGGTAACTGCTGCCTGCATCTGCGATTACACACAGCGTGCGCGACTCAGCCCTGGTATTACAAAAGTAATTGCACTTACCTGTGATTCTGGTTGGACGAGTATTCGCCGCGCATTGCCAAACGTGGACGTAATCAAGGCTAATCGCACTTTAGGAATTATGATTGTCAGCCCCTCCAAAGGGGTAATAAAACTGATGAAAACCTATGAAGCCTACAAAGACAGGTTGGGCGATGAATTTGAACTTCTAACTGGTAAACCTAAATCGGAAAAACTCATTCCTATGGAGGAATAAAAATGATTATTAGTTTGCGAAAACTGACCTATGAAGATTTGAAGAAGCAACTGAGTAAGGAGGATAAGATAGTCGTTTGGGCGTGTAATAATTGCGTTAGGTTCTGCGATGGATTTGGTGGTCGCGATGCTATGAATAACCTTGCCGACCAGCTGGAGCAGGATGGGTTCAACGTAATTCGGCGTGAACTCATCGGTATGTCTTGTGTACTTGACCTGGTTCATCTTCGTGCTATTGAGGACGCAACCCGAGAGTTCTTTGAACAAGCTACTGTAATTATTCCTCTTACCTGTGAAGATGGATTAGATAACTTAAAAATGGTCTTCAAGGGTAAAAAAATCATAGATGTACCCAAGACCGTTGGACTCGGCATACTCTCAACTGACTGGCACACTCTCAGATTAACTATCCCCTTTGAGGATACTGGCTTGAAGCCTACGCCTGAGGGTATGCCACTGGAGGAGGCAGCAAAACAACTGGGAATTTATGCCGGACCCTTTGTAACAAAATAAAAGTTTTTTGCAAACACAAATGCAAGCATCTGCAACTCGTAAATAATAAAGACCAACCATAAGTGGGTTAAAATATGAATACAGAGTTTAAACCAAAGATTGTTGTGTTCTGTTGTAACTGGTGTAGCTATGCCGCCTCTGACGCCGCGGGAGTGGCAAGAAGGAAGATGAAACCCTATTTTAACGTCATCCGTGTGATGTGTACCGGGAGGATTGACCCACTCTTTATACTCCAGGCGTTCATACTTGGTGCGGATGGTGTTATGATAGCTGGATGCCATCCCGGGGAATGTCATTACCAGAAAGGGAATCTGGACGCTCATCGGAGGGTAAATTTTCTTCGTGCAGTGCTGGGACAGGCAGGACTCGGCGACCGACTGGAAATGCACTTTATCGCTGCTGGCGAGCCGAATAAATTTCAAGTTGAGGTTAACCGTTTTGTCGAAAAGATTCAATCCCTTGGACCAAGCCCATTAAAAGGAAAAAACAAAAAACCTTTAGAAGAACCAACCAAGCGCCAGACACTTCTTGGTGCATTAACCTTCATATTCAATACCACAGGCGCAAAACCGGAGAGCTGGTCACCAGCCAGCGAAGAAGAGATGATTGAAGGATTTGGCTCCCCGGTCTACGACCCCGATAAATGTCTGGGATGTGGAGCCTGTATGCGGCTTTGCCCGGAAGAAGTTATACGATTTGATGAGGTGGATGGCACACAGGTCATCAGCCATTTTTATTCCAATTGCATCACCTGCCGAAAATGCGAGGAGAACTGCCCATACGAAGCAGTTAAGGTCGAAAAAGGATTTGAACTCCAGAGCTTCCTCCAGCGAAAAGCCATAAAAGACCTGGATATGAAATTAAGACAATGCTCGGTATGTGGTCGGTATTTTGCACCTGAGTGTCTGCTGGATGATATAAAAAAGAAAGAAGAACTGGAATTCCTGCCCTCAGAGATTTTCGAGATTTGCCCTGATTGTAAACGCACTCAGCTCGCTGGACACTTCAAAAAAATATTTAACCTTGAACCCTTAGGCATAACTTAAGAAAAGCCTGCTTAACCATCGGGCATTCATCTGGAATGGTGCAATAATATTGCCCCTCCGCTCGCAGAAGCCTTACAGATGAGATTTATCTCGCCTTATCTCCTGGATTCCTGGTCCCCTTATAGATAAGGAACAAAAAGCAGTAATAAGTGTTCATAAGGAAACCAGGAGGTGGTGTCCCGAAAGTGGTGGAAAAAGGAGGCTTATCC
>JAGHBZ010000382.1 GCA_021160705.1 Candidatus Sumerlaeota bacterium | reverse complement strand
TCCTATCAGTAGCCTCCAGTTCATCAATGCGATGTTTGAGGAGTTTCTTGTCGTTAGTAAATCCCTGAAGCACGCTGGCGGAGTTATCAAAGGCAATAAGCATCAAAGTATCGTTTTTCTTGAGATTAGAGATGATGTCGCGTGCTTGTTTTTTGGCGGAGTCAAGTCGGCTCTTTCCGTTTTTATCAATGGACTTCATACTTGCTGAGCGGTCGCGCAAGAGCACGATGTTGCGTTTTTTTAGCGGGTGCGAGAGAAGGACAGGTCGGGCAAGTCCCAGTGTGAGCAGTAGCACAACAAGAATTTGCAAAAGCATAAATAGGTTTGCCCGCAACTTTTGAAACGGTGTGTTAGCGATAAGGTCTTCAATGCTTTTCTGCCAGAGGATAAGACTCGGAATGACCACTCTGGTGCGTTTCAGCTTCAGCAAATATAGCAGAACAATGATGGGTATTGCACCGAGAAATAATAATCCTGCAAAATTTAGAAAACTCACTTTATCAGACCTCGATATTTAAGATAGTTTAGAACCAGGTCTTCAACGTTTGCGGTGTTGCGCATACGTATGTATGAAATATTACGTTTGATACAAAACTGACGAAGACTCGTGCAGAAGCGATTGAGATTATCCTGATATTTTTTGATTAGGTCGCGAGTAACCGAGACATAGGTTTTTCGGTCAAGCTCAGAATCCACCAGCTCAAGATGTCCGACGAAGTTCGGGTTGAGTTCTTCCTCGCTCAACACGTGAATTATGTAGATTTCGTAATTGCGCTGAACAAAGAGATTGATGGCATCCTCAAATCCATCAGGGTCAAAGAAATCCGAGATTAAGACCGCGATACCACGCGGAGGGGAACTCCGGATAAAACGCATAAAAGACTCTGCTAATCGGGTCTCGCCCTGTGGGGTTATCTGCCTGAGAAACTCCAGCAATTTTAAGGTATTGTGCTTGCCTCTCATAGGTTTTAAAGAATCATAGAGCCCGGAGCTAAATGCGCCCACACCTACCTTATCAAGATTACTGAGTGCAATGTAGCCGAGTGCGGCGGCAGTTCGTTTGGCAAAGAGGAGTTTTGAAGGATTGCCGAACTCCATTGACCTGCTTGCATCCACAAAGAGGTAAATATAAAGGTCTTCTTCCTCCATAAAAAGCTTCAGAAACAATGTCTCAAGCCTGCTGTATATATTCCAGTCAACAAACCGAATATCATCGCCTTTGACATAACGGCGATAATCGGCAAATTCAATGCTGATGCCCTTCTTTTTGCTTCGCCTATCTCCTTTCATTCTGCCTGTGAAGACTTTTTTGGTCACAAGCTGGAGGCGTTGCAATTTCTTAATAAATTCTGGGTCAAGGAGTATGTCATTTTCTCCAGGCATTGCTTTATACATACGCACTCTCAGAGAGCAAGCCTATAGACATTGCTCATCTGAGTCTGAAAAGTTATTTTGAATGTCCTCACTTAAAACTCCTATCTATATATCATACGTTTTCTACTCTCGGAATTTCTTTGAGGAGCTGGTCAATAATTTCATCAGTGGTGATACCTTCCGCCTCCGCCTCAAAGTTCAGAATGATTCTATGTCTGAGTGCATTATGCGCAGAGAGCTGAATATCATCAAAGCTGACGTTATACCTGCCGTCCAGTAGTGCTGAAATCTTCCCCGCAAGTATCAATGCCTGTGCACCACGCGGACTTGAACCATATCGGATGTATTTTTTTGTTATTTCTGGTGCGGTCTCTTTCTCAGGATGGGTGCTTATAACCAGCCGTACCGCATAGTTGCTCACGTGTGGAGCAACTTCTATCTCCCTGACAAATCGTTGCCATTCAATGACTTTATCTTTGCTCATTACACGGGTGACCTGAGGCATTTCCACTCGTGTGGTGCGCTCAAGGATTTCGTTCATCTCTTCGTTGTTCGGGAACTCAACCAGCAATTTAAAGAAAAACCTGTCTACCTGAGCCTCTGGCAAAGGATATGTGCCTTCCATCTCAATGGGATTTTGTGTCGCAAGCACGTAAAAGGGTTCATCCAGGATATGTTTGACTCCGGAGACCGTGACGCTATGTTCTTGCATAGCCTCAAGTAATGCGGATTGCGTTTTGGGTGTTGCACGGTTTATCTCGTCGGCAAGCACTATGTTGGCAAACACCGGTCCCCTCTGAAATTCAAACACCTTTCTTCCACGTTCGTCCTCCTGCACCACAGTGGTACCGATAATGTCAGAGGGCATTAAATCCGGAGTGAACTGAATCCGTGAGAACTGTGCTTCAAGTATCTGGCTCAGTGTGCGAACGAGCAGAGTTTTGCCGAGTCCGGGTACACCCTCCAGAAGACAATGCCCACCCGCAAAAAGACATATCAGGACGTCGCGGATTAACTCTTTCTGACCGACTATCACCTTGCTGATTTCGGTAGATATTTCCTGGAATTCTTTTCTAAACAATTCTGCCTTTTCCTTTATATCCATTGTCCCTCTCCTGCTAAGAGTTTATATTAATATTTTTAAAATTCAGCATTACCAAACGTAAATCTTATAGCACTAAAAGTTTCTTAACGTTTCTTAACGTTTTTTTCTTCTCTTTTTTGCATCAAGGAGTTTTTGTATATGAGTCTCATCCTGAGTTTCTGGAGCTGATGAAGCTACTTCTGGACTCACTGGTAGTTTTTCTTTTTTCTTTACTGCTGGTTCTGAGGGTTGGGCAACAATATCTTCGTCTGGTTCAGGTTCAATGCCCTTAAGTTTTTTCAGGAGTTCACTTGTGGTCTGTTCTTTTAGTTGGCGTTTCTCCCAGAGTTCCTTTCGTCTCTTAAGCAGGGTAGAGGTTGTCTGTACAGTTGCTGGTACTCTACGCCGTGTCTGGATAAGGAGTTTAATTTTGGCGAACTGCGCCGCAACCGCCATATAAGCCTCTTTCACTTCAGCCCACCCAAAGACCACCCGGCGAACAAAAATGTCAAAGAGAAGCAGAATGACCGCAAAAGCAACAAGATACTGCCATATATCCTGAGGTTGCCAGACAGTTGGCGGGTTATGGAGAAAGATATTTGTCTCAGGTGTAATCATAGCCCCACCACTACTCCGGGCAATCTCCTGAAGCAATCGTTCATTAGAATGCGAGTCATTAAACTCCGGGGAGTAGGACACAGAGATTCCACCGATTATTATCCGGGGTTTATCTTTTTCACCTACGTTAATACTCATCATATAGTTCCCTGGCGTTGTGGTTTTAAACTCAGTGGCGTATTTGCCAGGCGAGATTTGCGTTAACTCCAGCTCATAGGTCTGAAACTCAGGGTCAACTATGGTAGCGTGTGGTTGAAGATAATTGATGAAATACCCGTTATTATCCAGTGCATCAAGCACGATTCTTGTTGTCTCGCCTTCAGTGGAGGTTGATACCATATAATTACCACCAGCGGTCTCCCGAATTGCCCATCTAATTACTTGTGCCCAGAATTTATCAAATTTATCCCATTGTATCCAGTGCTGAGCCCATCGGGATGTAGCATCAGAGGTAAACGCAATTGCCTTGCCGAGCCCATATCGCCACATCGCCAGCAATGGGTCCTCATTCAACGCAATCAACGGCACAACCGCAGTATCTTTCGGTGTAGTGCTCACGTAACCAAGCAGTTGCGGGAACTCCCCACTGGAAAAACCTGCAAGTATATCTGAGTAAGAGACGTATTGCGGCAAAAACGGTTTTTCAAAGATAGCGGATTTTCTGATGACCATTGCCTCTTTGGTAAAGATTCGTGGGAGTTTGTTGTAGTCTTTGGGATAGTAAAAATTTCCTTTACCGAGTTTTGCAATTGCCCCCATCACGTTAGCATCCCGCTGGCTATGTGGATTTATGACAACTGTGGATATAGTGATTTTTGCCTTGCTGATTTTCTTTATCAGTTCAGAATTGGGGGTCGCCGGGTCTCCATCGGAGATGATGACGATATGTTTCACATAGGTGTTTAATTTCATTAATTCGTTATATGCCATCCTGAGTGTCGTATCAAAAGTAGGCATATCTTGAGGCACAACATTTTTAATCAAGCTTATCAACTTTGCTTTATTGGTGCAGAGTGTAGGTTTAAAAAGCCACTGCTCTCCACCCATAGCACCATAATAGAGTACACCAAAGTAGTCTTTTCGCGAGAGAACCCGCAATGCGGCAAGCGTAATCTCACGAGCCCAGGAATTGCCCTGAGGAATTTCGCAGGTATGAAGGATTATCACCAGTGCGCCGTTTGGCAGTACCTTTCGTTGCGTTACCTCCATAGACACAGGCAGTGCAGATTCAAGCGGTGTGTCCTGATAACCCCCGGGACCATACGCCTGGTCACCCCCTATCACGACCAGCCCAATCCCTAAATTATGTACCGCTTTCTCTATGATTTCCATCTGCCTGAAAGTTAACTTATCCATAGCAACATTAGACAGGACGATACAATCATAAGAAATGAGTGCATTTAGAGACTCAGGGAAATTTGAGGGTTCAATTAAATCAATATGTATCTTTTCCTGTGAAAGGAGAGGTGGAAGCAGTGTCTGGTCTATAGGATTGCCTTCAACAAACAGGACATTGGGTATGTCCTTCACATACGTAAATGAATAAGCAATATTATTGTCGGCAATGGTATCGTTCGGTGCTTCTATCAATGCCTTGAACCTGTGAAACCCTGCATCTGGCAGAGTTACCCTTACAGTATAAAGGTTTTTCTTTCCATCTGCGACAGGTACAGTTTTATCCAGAATTAACTCATCGTCTTTGAATATTCGGAGTTTTGCCCGTGTATCATACTGAGTGGATAGAAAGACCTTCAAATCAAACGGAGCGTCCTTGACACTGCTCTGAGGGGCGACCATTTTTTCAATTCGCACATCCTGTTTTGCGGTGATTGAGATAAGTTTTACCAGAATTGGTGTCTTATTTGATTTTGCCATATAGGCACTATCAAGGGCATTACCCACGTTCTCATTACCGTCGGTAATCAAGACAATTTTCTTCTGAGTATGTTCTGGAAAAGCAGCAAGACACAACCGAAGTGCAGAGGCAATGTCTGTTCTGTTGTCATCTACCTGAGACTGGATTTGTTTTATTGAAAATTTTTTTACAGGATTTTTTTCTATGCTTGGCTCAGAACCAAAAACCACAAGACCCGCACTGTCATTTTGTTTCATAGTTTTTGAGACTTCATTTATCCAGTCAATAGCTTCCTGTATCTTATGTCGCGGGATACTTTTTGATACATCCAGCAGAAAAAATACGGCAAGTTCATCGGATTTATGAGCAAGCTTTAAGCCTGCAAGGGCACACACTAATAGCAGAAAAAGCAGACTCCTAAAAATCATAATGACACATTTCCTGAACCCGCTGATACCTATTAGAGAGCGTGCGGTTAGCACCACCAGAGGAATTAGCGTAATCATCAGAAGCAATACCCAGGGATTTGTAAAATAGACGGTCATAGCTCACTCTAACCGAAAAATCTCCATTCTATTATTACCTGTATCTGCAACGATAATCCTGTTATCACCAAAGAGGGCAACGCCCCAGGGTGCATTGAGTTGTCCGGGATTGCGTCCTGCTTCTCCAAACAGGGCAAGGGATTTTCCGTCAGGCGAGAATTTCTGAACCCGACAATTACCGTATTCGCAGACGTAGATGTTCCCTTCCGCATCCACACTAATGTCGTATGGATATTTCAGCTCTCCCGGTGCTTTTCCAACGCTCCCGAACGATGTGATAAAGTTTCCATCAAGGTCAAAGACCTGCACCCGATGATTACAGGAATCACAGACCAGTAGACGAGCCCTCCTGTCAATAGCAAGCGCCATTGGACGCTGGAATTTGCCCTGTTCTGTTCCTGCTCCACCCCACTCTTTCACAAAGACATAGTCTTTTGAAAATTTTATAATTCTGTCGTTTTTGCCGTATTCTGATACGTAAATGTTTCCATCTTTATCAATCGCCACATCTGTTGGATAAATCATCTTACCTCCGCTGTCGCCGTATTGCCCAAATGAATGGATGAGATTCCCATTGGTATCGTACACCAAAATCCTGCTATAGTGTGTATCAGCGATGAAGATTTGATTATCCGGAGATATGCAAAATCCTGTAGGTGTGCCTTTTGAGTAGTCGGGCAAAACAAAGGAATATTTGAACGATAAATCTCTATTGAAGACCTGGACTCGCCCCGTCTTGTCAATGATATAGACGTTACCCTCAGAGTCAACCTCCAGTGCACGGGGCGCAGAAAACTTACCGTCAGTTGTCCCAGCCGAACCGAATACAGTAACAATATCTGCCCTTTTGTCACCAGGATTGGGCTTGTGACAGGCGGTACCAATAAGAATACATAATGTCAGTATGAATGCAAAACGCTTCATTCGGCATAAAAGCAATATAACGCTCCGGGTGTGTGTACCGTTTATCTTGTGCCGTTAATTTTTTCCGGGTTTATTGCATCAAAATAATCCATAACGAATTTTTTATACCCGGCAGGAATGACCTCTTTTGTAAGAGAGTCCTCAGCGTCCTGACGCGATTCAAGATAAACGTTTTTAAACTCCTCTGATGCCTGAGCCGGAGCTGGTTGCCCTTTGAAGAAGAGCTCACTGATAATTTTTCCTCTGTTTTTTTGAGAAGCGATTTTTGTGTCAATAAAGTTCACGCCAGTGGAGTCGTCAAATTTCGCATCCCCGCCTTTACCAATACCTCCACCCCTCATCCCGGGTCCGATAAAGTCTCGTGAATAACATTTGCAGGGTTCACCCAATAAGCAGGTATCGCAGAGCAGTGCACGTTTACGTGCCTCAAGGTCAATTGCAACGTCACTGAGCATTTTCATCTGTTTCATTCCTTCAGCGAGTTCTAATAAGTCATCTTGAGTCAAATCTAATTCACAACACGCCTTCGTCAGGTCTTTCACCTCTAAACACTTAGCCACTTTTATCAGTTTTTTAGCGAGTTCTGGACTTAATTTTTCAGTTGCTTTTCCCAATTGCATAAGCTCCTGTTTTAATCTTTTCATCTCTGCTTCTGATAAT
>JAGHBZ010000222.1 GCA_021160705.1 Candidatus Sumerlaeota bacterium | reverse complement strand
TATAGGATAACTGAATTTAGATTTATAAATTCTTTCCTGGAGTCAAATAATGAAAGGCATCAATTATTTCCAACCTTTTAGTGTTGATATTAATCTGATGAAGGGGATAATGGATGCCCCGGACAATCGGGTAGTGCGAACCGCCTCCAGTATGCGGGGGCATTATGCAGACGAGTCTGCTCTGGAGAAAATCATTAGAGAGCAAGGTGACCCTATTCATTATGAGGTCTTTGAAAAAATTATGCCTCAAGAATATGGACACTTGTGTTTTGGCATCAGTAGGCTTCAACCCGGGTTGGTTGGAGAGGAGTGTTTTATGACCAAAGGACACTATCATTCAATTCTGGAGACCGCGGAAATTTATCTTTGTCTTGGTGGCGAGGGATATTTGGTTATGAAGACTCAGAATGGAGATTGCGCTGTAGAATATATGAAAAGTGGTAGACTGGTGTATGTTCCCCCTTGTTGGGCACATCGTTCTGTGAACACTGGAGAGGAGGAGCTCATCTTGCTCTTTATATACCCGGCTGAGGCTGGACACAATTACGGCGATATTGAGAAAGAAGGATTTCCGAAAAGAATTTTCAAGCGCGCTGGGAAAGTCGTTATTGAGTAACTCGGATGAACAAATTCATAAAAGAAGATGAGATAAAATTATCTCGACTATGTTGAGTAAATGATAATTTAAACATTTGGAACCTTTATTTAGACTTTAAGGAGTGGAGAGTATTAAGATGACTAAGATTCTAATCACTCCGAGGTCATTAACCAGAACAGGTCATCCGGCTCTGGAATTACTTAAAGAGGCGGGCTACGAATTGATATTTTCTACACCAGGAAGACAGCCTGATGAAGAGGAGTTAATAAGATTGCTTCCCGGTTGCGTGGGTTACCTTGCGGGTGTGGAGAGAATCTCTGCGAGGGTATTAGAATCCGCGAAAGACCTGCGAGTTATCAGTCGAAATGGAACTGGTATAGATAATATTGATGCAGAGGCGGCAAGGCGATTGAATATTCGTATCTGCCGTGCGGAAGGCGCAAATGCCAGAGGAGTAGCGGAGCTGACAATCGGACTGCTCTTTGCGTTAGTTCGCTGGATTCCATTTAGTGACGCAGGAATGAAAAATGAGCAATGGACTCGACGCAAAGGAATTGAATTAGAGAACCGTGTACTCGGTCTTATCGGGTGTGGGAAGATTGGTAAACAGGTGGCTATTTTTGCCACTGGTTTGGGAATGAAGGTGATAGCGTTTGATTGCTCTCCAGATTACTCTTTCTCACCGGATAATTTCAATTGGGTCTCCGAGGACGAGCTATATATGAAATCGGATATTATCAGTTTGCATTTGCCTGCTTTGGAAGAAGGCAAACCTCTAATTAATAAGGAGACCATTTCCAAAATGAAAAGTGGTGTCTATTTAATCAACACTGCGAGGGCAAGCCTGATTGATGAGGAGGCGGTTCTGGAGGGGCTTGAGTCAGGACATATTGCAGGGATAGCTATAGATGTCTATGCTCAAGAACCGCCCTCAGATTATCGTTTGGTGAAACATAACCGTGTGATTGCGACACCTCATATCGGAGGTTATACTTCTGAGAGCATTTCAAGAGCAACACGGATAGCGGTGGATAATTTACTCAAAAATTTACAATAAGAATCTTTAATCCAGGAGGGTGAATGTGAGTCAGGATGGAGTCTTTAAGGTTCTGGCAGAATTTGGGGTGGTACCGGTGATTACCATCAACTCGCCTGAGTTAGCCATACCTTTAGCGGACGCTTTGATTGAAGGCGGATTGCCGATAGCGGAAATCACCTTTCGTACCCCTGCGGCAGCTCAGGTTATCGCCAAACTGAAAAGAGAGAGACCCAGCTTAATCTTGGGTGCAGGAACTATTCTTACACTTGAGAACTTAAGATTGGCAAAGGAATGTGGCGTGGAGTTTGGCGTAGCACCTGGATTAAATCCCGAAATTGTCAATGAAGCCAGGAGATTAAACTTACCATTTATACCGGGAGTGTTTACCCCAAGTGAAATTGAAAAGGCTATATCATTGAAGGCGAAAGTATTGAAATTCTTTCCTGCCGAAGCAGGTGGTGGTGTGGCTACGCTCAAGGCGTTATCTTCTCCTTATGCGCATACAGGGATTAAGTTTATGCCTACAGGTGGTATCAATATGGAAAATCTTGGGGGATACCTCTCCTTGAATACGGTTTTAGTTGTGGGGGGTAGCTGGATTGCTCGTAAAGAAGTAATATCTGCAAAGAAATGGGACGAGATTCGGAGCAATTGTCAAAAGGTATGCGAAGCAGTAGCACACATCCGCTCCAGGAAATGAAGTGTTGGTTTATTTTACATTAAGTAAGAAAGAGTAGTGGTGTGGTTAAAGTATCGCAGATACAAATAAAAAAGAATGGGACAAAAGAAGCTTTAGATTCAGTCAGTTATACCGGGGAAGTGGCACTGGTATGGTTAGGACAAGCGGGGTTTGCAATAAAATATAAAGACTATCTTATTTTCATTGACCCGTATCTTTCTGATTACTTGGCGAAGAAATACGCCGAGACAAAGACTCCTCATATTCGCCTGATGCCTTCACCATTGAGAGCTGAGGAGGTGGAGGGTTTAAGTCTTGTCCTTTGCACACATACACATTCTGACCATATGGACCCCGAGACCTTACCAGTTCTGGCTGAGAGAAACCCGGAGTGCAAATTCATCGTGCCCAGAGCATCGCTAAGCAAGGCTTTAGAGATAGGTTTGCCTGAAGAAAAAATCTATGGTATGGATGCTGGAGAGACTTTTAGATATGGCACTGAAATAATGATTGAAGCCTTAGCATCAGCTCACGAGGAGCTGAAAACAAATAAAAGAGGAGAACATTATTTTCTTGGCTATATATTGTTTCTGGGCAACATCAAGATATATCATTCTGGCGATTGCGTGCCTTATAAGGGTCTGGAAGATAACCTTAAGGGTAAAAATATCACGGTTGCCCTACTTCCAGTTAACGGACGTGATGAGCGGAGAAGGGGTCTGGGCATTCCGGGAAATTTTAATGTCGCTGAAGCCATAAACCTCTGCCAGAGGTGTCACATTCTTTTACTCATTCCACATCATTTTGGGATGTTCAGTTTTAATACCGTGAGTATTGATGCAATAAGGAGGGAAACACAAAGAAACAAAGATATAGAATGTATTATCCCGAACCCAAATGTTGTATATCTCCTAAAAATGGAAAGAGCCGAGAAGTGATTGGCTCTGGGTTATAAGCAAACAACTTTTTGGAGCAAACTTATAATTTTACAACTTACAATTTTAGAAAAGGAGGCTCAAAATGGTTGAGGTTATCTGTCTTGGTGAACTTCTTATTGATATGATATCCACAGATGTGGATGCCTCGCTTGAGGAGAGTAGTGGTTATGTAAGGGCACCGGGCGGTGCACCTGCAAATGTAGCGGTTGGTATCAGTAGACTTGGGCGGAGGAGTGGGTTCATCGGCTGTGTGGGAAATGACCACTTTGGCAGGTTCCTCTTTAATTGCCTTAAAGGTGAGAGTGTGGATGTGTCTCATCTTGTTCTTACAGAGAGGGCGCGAACAACGCTGGCGTTTACTGCGCTTCGCACTGACCAGGCTAAAGAGATAATCTTTTACCGCAATCCTGGTGCTGATATGTTCCTCTCCCCTGAGCACATAGAAGAGGATTACCTTAGGCAGGCGAGCATTTTTCATTTTGGTTCCATAAGCCTTATTGACCCTATGCCTGAAAGGGCTACACTAAAATCCATAGAGATTGCTCGCAAAAATGGACTCTACATCTCCTATGACCCCAATTACCGACCTACTCTGTGGGAATCGCCTGAGAAGGCACGGGAGAAAATTTGGTCAGTTATGGACAGAGTAGATGTGGCAAAAATTAGTGAAGAGGAGTGGGAATTTGTGACCGGGACAAAAGACCTGGACAGGGGAGTGGAGATGATATTTAAGAAAGGAGTAAAATTGGTTGTGGTCTCTCAGGGGGAGAATGGTGCATATTACGCCACACCTCGGTTCAGCGGGCAGGTGCCGGGCTACAAAGTGGCTGTGGTGGAGACGCTGGGTGCTGGTGATGCTTTTGTTTCTGCCCTGCTTGTTCGGCTGCTTGAGGCAAAATATGATGGCGAGCAAATAGAGTCGCTAACGGAAGAAAGGGTAAGAGCGATAGTCAAGTGGGCGAATGCGGCTGGTGCGCTTGCCTGCACAAAATATGGTGCCATACCCGCACTCCCCAGAAGAGAGGATGTAGAGAAACTCATCCAGGAGTAAAATATGCTGGTTTTCTCGTAGCCTCTTCTCCAGAGTGAGTTATCTTGTGTCTATTATTTTTTGATAACAAAGTTCTTGATTTCAAAGGGCTGAATGGCATCTATCTTTTTGCCATTGAGGAACACAGGTTGAGCCTTTGAAGTAAGGTTATATCCCCTTGCCAGGAGTTTGTTGTCTTTTACAAGCAACGTGCTGAGAATAAAATCACCTCTGAGGTGAAGGAAACTTCCTCTTTTTTCTTTTATCTTTCCACTCTGGTACTCTTTACCAGTATAGACGAAGAACGGTGTCTCGTTCTCCAGTCCTAATCTCTCCATCTCGTTTCCGTTGAACTTGTCAAATTTTCTCATAAGAAATCTGAACTCATAGTTGTTATACACATTGTTCAGATAAGGGTCGCCACTATAGTGACCGGGATTATTAAGCAGGATAAAGGAGTTGAAATCACCCTTATGATAGAAATAATGGTTTTCAATAGCAAAGCCAATGTTTTTTGATACAAAGAAGACCCACCGATTAAATGCCCTTGTGAGCCAATCTGCACGTGAAGCCTCATTGCCAAAATGCTGATACCCAAAGGGTGTGCCATAGATTATATCTCCTTCAGGTATTTCCATCACAAGATGCAAGGAGGTATTCTCTTCTTCCTTCCAGTCCACAGCTACCTTACCCTGTATAGTGAGGGAGTCAGGGTGAACAAGTAAAGAGATTGAACACTCTGAATGTGGAGTCCAAGCAGTGAATGTATGCAATGGAAAACTTTCCTTAGATTTAAGCCTCAGTGGTTTAATCTCAGAGTTGAATTTTAAAGACTCAAAGAAACCCCACTCTTTATTTGGAATCTTACCTCCTTTGCCATACCATAATGAGAGCCGACATATCTCCTTTCCATCATAGTTGACCTTGATTCTATTGTCCTTAACCCGAAAATTCCATCTTTTATCCACTTGCGGTACTTCATTTAATTCTTCCGGACTCACGAGCCTGAAACCAAGCGGTGGCACATCAATAACCCTAATCCGCCCCTCTGAAGAGCGTATAGCAGCTGATATTTCCCAGTTAAGAGGGTTCAGGAGGATAACGTCATTGATATTGAAAGAGAGCAGGTCGAGTAAGAAGAATGCATTATTCTCAAATTTCGCTCTGGCTGACTCTAGAGACTCCTGTGCCCATTCTATTCTTTGTATATCATTTTGTTTACTTCCTATGTTGCCCCAGTTATGCTCCAGCCTGAGAAGTTTTTCCCACTCTTCATCTTTCACACCGAACTCATCTGACAAATCCCCAAGAGAAGAG
>JAGHBZ010000344.1 GCA_021160705.1 Candidatus Sumerlaeota bacterium | reverse complement strand
GTGATGGGATTAGTTATGCGGCGCCTGAAAGAGGGCGAGAAAATCGTTGATGGCAAAGAAGTCAAAGAGATGGTGAGTTCTGCACTTGCAGAGCTGGAGAAAGCCTGAGCGTCAAATAAATGCCCACATTGTTGTATAGCCAAAAGACACGGCGAACTACACACTCAAGGTTATCTTATTTATTGATTTTTCTTTTATTATTTCTTCTCAATTGTACATTAGTCCAGCATACTTCTGATTCGCTCTTTATATCTCCTGAGGAGCAAATCCAGAGGCGATTATCAGAGATTTTTTCTGCTCCAGCATTTGAGAATGCGTTCTGGGGTGTGATGGTTCAGGATGTAGAAAGTGGCAGGGTTCTGTTCCAGCGCAACGCAGAAAAGAGTCTTATGCCCGCCTCCAATATGAAACTCTACACTACTTCCGTGGCGTTGGTTCTTCTCGGTCCGGATTATCGCTATAGAACACGTATATATTATCAGGGCACTATTGATAAACAGGGGACTCTAAATGGCGACATCATTGTTAAAGGGAGTGGTGACCCTTCTATTAATGACCGTTACCATAAAGATACATCCCTTGACCAGATATTACTCACCTGGGCAGAGGCGATTCAATCGGCTGGCATAAAACGAATCTCCGGCGATATTATTGGCGACGACGACATCTTTGACGACAATGAAATTGGCGGTACCTGGGACATCGGCTACCTCTCGTACTGGTATGCTACGGGCTCAAGTGGACTGGCTATTGCGAATAATTGTTATACCTATGAAGTTCGGGCAGGCGAAAAGCCCGGCGACCCCGCTATAATCAGGATTTCTCCTGAAACTGATTATATCACCGTGATTAACGATGTCGTCACAACTGGTGAGGGGGGCGTTCGTTCTGTTGATATTCATCGCACTCCACTAACTAATACTGTGCGTTTTTTCGGCTCCATACCACTGAACGCACAACCAGTACGACACTTCGCTTCAGTCTATAATGGCACGCTTTACACTGTATTTCTTTTAAAGGAGAAGTTAGAGCAAATTGGCATTGAGGTTGAAGGACAGGCACGTGATATTGACGAGTTTGCGGATAAATCTCAGCGTCTGACGCCTGAGCGCTGGCATTTAATTTATACACATTACTCTTATCCTTTGCGGAAGCTTATCCGGGTTGTCAATAAACCCAGTCAGAATTTTTACGCAGATATGCTGTTGAAGACGCTTGGTGCAGAGTTTAAAGGGATAGGTGGGTTTGAGACTGGAGGCGAAGTGGTGAAAGAGTTTTTGCGTTCAATTGGGATGCCCGATGTGGAGAGTTTCAGGATGTTTGATGGTTCAGGACTAAGCCGGCGAAACCTTGTTCAGCCACGCCAGACTGTGTATCTTTTGCGGTATATGATACGTCATCCTTATGGGAAATATTTTTACGAGTCATTGCCAATTGCTGGTGTTGATGGCACGCTACGAGGACGGATGCGAGATTCACCTGCGGCGAATAATGTTCACGCAAAAACAGGTTATATTGGCTATGTGCGAACCCTTTCAGGTTATGTTACCACTGCGTCTGGACGCCGGCTGGTGTTTTCAATGATGGCGAACCATTATACTGTGCCTACGCGTGAGGCGAACAGGCTTCAGGACTCTGCGTGTGTGTTTCTTGCATCGCTTGAGTTTTGAGCCTTTCAGTTGTAGTAGTCTTCGTAGCCTGAAGAGCCCCGCAACCGGTTCATACCCAAAAAACGAAAGAATAGGGTAGTGGAGAAAGTTTCACGTCACGGGGAAACATCAATCTCATTAAGGGTAAGTGATTCCAGAAAGAGCCAGCTGATGGTGGCGTCTGCTGGGTCGAAACTCATTACGTCAAAGGAGAAGACCGCAAGGTTATCTGTGGAGGCGGTAACATCTGGATTAAATATAATATCATAGGTTTTCCATTCAGCTGCCGCTGGTGCCTGCTGGTTGTAGCTATTGACGACACGAATCCATCCCTGCCAGCTGCCTTTCTGGTTCACCCGGAGCCGAGTCTGCACCACCTCGTCCGGGTCTAATATAGAACTGCTCATCTCAAATCTTGCCAGGTAGAGTTTGGCGTCTTCTATACCGACATCCGGGCTGTACCAGTAAGAGAAACAATTCGTTGAGCCTGCAGGGGAAAGCCCGAGATGTCCGCCAGCAGAAGAAGTTATAGGTTCATCGTATGGCGAGATTACACCAGCAAATTGCCATCCTTCGTTATCGCCAGCAAAATCATACCTCAGTATCTCCGTTGAAGTGCTGACTCTTGCCTCATCTACCATCATCTCCTCAAGGTATATCCACGAATTTGCATCATCCCAGGGGTAAATACTCATTATATCAAAGGAGAACGTCACCCCGCTATCCTCGTTGGTGGTAACCCGGGGGTCAAAGAACAGGTCGTACCATTTTGGCTCTGAAGCGGAGGGTGCCTGTTGATTAAAGCTGTTCACTACACGGGTCCAGCTCTGCCAGGAGCCTTTCTGGTTCACTCTGAGCCGGAACTGAACCGTATCATCAGGATTGCTCGCACTACTACTAACAAGCCAGCGGGAACGATAGAGTTTCCCGTCTTCTATCCAGACGTCCGGGCTGTACCAGTAGGAGAAACAGTTGCTTGAGCCATTCGCACTAAGCCCAATATGACCGGGTTCTCGGACAGAACTTGCCGGAGAAAAGTATGGGAGGTCTCCAACAAACTGCCAGTTATCTTCGCCGGAATTGAAGTAATAGTGATAGTAGTCACTTATCCATCCACAGTTATGTGGTCCTCCATAAGCGCCAATGTCATTTCGTTCAGTACCTTTACCCGGTGGCAGGCAGGCGTCATTATATTCCGGGTCAGGGTCACCTGCATCAATGCACGGCGACCCATCCAGGAGGCGATAATCTCCATTTGCCGGGTCAACGAACATCGGCTCCGCGGAGATATTTCCTATGCCTCCACCAGCCCAGTCTTGGATGCAGGAGTAAAGGGGTGTATCACAGGAATAAATCTGTGCCCCCCCCATACCATACGAGGTATTACCCCAGATGATACAGTTGGCAATGAACCCACCACACCCGCAGAGACCTCCGCCCCGTGCACCAACTCCGCCTACCCAGTTATTGGCAATGGTGTTATTC
>JAGHBZ010000006.1 GCA_021160705.1 Candidatus Sumerlaeota bacterium | reverse complement strand
GACACTACTATTGCGATAAAATTATCGGAACATCCCTATTAGGCACAATTCCGTATGGGATGCTTCGGCTTATTCTGGGAAGGCACACTGCTGAACGATTCCCTGAGCTTGCACGGTACATTACCCGAACGTTTAGCGTGTCGGTATGCGGTGCAGTGGCTGTGGTTGTGTTGTATGATATTTTGTTGCTGTTTTCTGCAACGCTACTAACCGCAGTGGTACTCTCCCTGCTATTTGCATTTGGCACAATGTTCTTCCCATACAATACAGTGTTTTATTCATACGCCCCGGCAGTACTGTGTGTATTGCTCGCCTTCAGAAAGATTTTACGTTGCAACAGGGCGAACGCACACCCGGGAGATTATCTTGTAATCGGTTTACTGCTTGGTGGGGCATTACTTTTTGAATATACGTTCGGCATTGTTGTGGTTGCACTACTCATTCTGCTGGTCGCAAAACAAAGAACCCGCCTGAGTCATTTCGCTATATGTGGCACAGGAGTGGTGCTTGCGCTCCTGCCTTTTCTAATTTACACCATCGCTATTTTCGGTACTATCACGATTCCTTACAAGTATGAAGTATCGCCCATTTTCCGGGAAGGAATGACAAAAGGCATAATGGGAATTACCACGCCTCGCTTAACAGTGCTATACTACATCACTATCCATCCTTATAGAGGCATCTTTTTTCTTTCGCCGTTTTTAATATTTGCGTTTGCAGGTGTGGTATTGTGGCTTAAGAAAAAACAATTTCTGGCAGAAACTCTGGTCAGTCTGGGTATAATTCTCGGGTACCTGTTGTTCAACTCGTCATACTATATGTGGTGGGGTGGCTGGGCAGTGGCGCCTCGGCACCTCCTGCCTATGATACCGTTTATGATTCTTCTGCTAATTCCTGTAGTGCAGAATAAAAATCTAACGAAAGAGAATTCAACTTTGAACTCACGCAAAGACACAAAGAAGCAAAATAGAAGAAATCAAAAGGACTCAAAATCTCTTTCTTGGTTGGGTCTTTGCAATTTAGCAAAAGAAAAATGTATGCTCTGCTCGTTTTTGTCTAATGGTGATTTTTACAAAACTCTTATACGCTACCTTATATATTTAACAGGAGTGGTTTCCATTTTCTTTCATTTTGTCATAGCCTCAATTGACCCACAGGCACCTCAGGGCTATCACACAATCTATCTGTTATATCCCCGCATATCGTACAACTTCAAAAGCCCACTTCTCTACCATCAGCTTCCTGCATTTCTGGATGGCAAATTAGACCCGAACCTCGGCACCCTGCTCGGCATCCCTGCCCTCTTATCTTTGACACCATTACTCATCTTCACCATCATTATCCTTATTCTCATTGCTCTGAGAATTAAAAGCTTACTACCACACACTTAAAGCGTTTTTGGACGCACACCACTTCATTACTGATGCACAACAGGGCATCTTCCATAACTTAGCTTTAAGTCAGTAGGTTAGGGAAATTCTAATTTTTCCTTAAAGAGCAGAAAAATGTTTTAGGAGCTCACTTAATACCCTTCTTTCCCCTACTCTTATCTTGTACACCCAGGAGAGATGAATCATTACACGTCTCTTTCACTGAAAACTCCTTAAACAGTCCTTTCTGAATCAGTCTTTCATAAAAAAAATATCACATACGCACTGAGATAAAATTTCCGAACATCCATCCTTCTATCTGGAGCTCAGCCCTGAAATATGTCATCTCTGCGTGGAGTATTATTCTTAAGGGTGTCAAAGAGAAGTTATATCACTATTCCACTCTTAAGCGGTTCATTGAGCTCTTATGGAGAGAATGCCGTCCGAGTGAGCACACCTATCGTCCCTAATACACACTCCTTTCGGTGATACTCATCGGGGATAAATGTCCTGCGGTAACAGAGGAGATAAAGTCTCACCCCTCTTTTGCCCTGAGCCTCTCGTCCAGAAACGTCCCACCTACTCTCTTCCCTTTCATAATGACATATCACACGAGAAAAAAGTTAGAAAAACAAAACGATAAGACTTCTTTCAACCTATTATTTAGAACAGGAAAAGTTCAGGTTTAACCTTGGACATATTGTCATAAGAAGCATTTGCGTGATACAGCGCGTTTTTTTGAAAGTAGAGCAAATAGGGCTAATCAGTAACGCTATGCAGGATTTACAGGCAAGATTATGTACAACTGACGAGGGTAGCCACCTTGCCTGAATATAATCAATCCGTAAAAACACACCTTCGTTACGTAAATCTGCCCTTCCAGTCCGAGTTAACTTCGCTGCCCGTAATAAGCCTCGGTACCATGTTTACGCAAGAAGTGTTTATTAAGAAGCGCTTTATGGAGCTCGCCGATTTCAGGATTGAGCAAGATGGTATACAGTCCCATCCTAGCAACCTCCTCCAGTGCTATAGCATTTTCAAGAGCTGCCATTGGAGTGGGACCCCAGACGAACGGACCATGCCTTGGGAGCAATACTCCAGGTACTTGCTCAGGATTAAGCCCTGCTTCAGAAAACCGCTCTACGATAACTTTCCCAGTGTTATACTCATAATCGTTCTCAATTTCCTGGGGCAACAGCTGGCGTGTCAATGGGACAGGTCCAAAGAAACAGTCAGCATGAGTAGTGCCAAGACAGGGAATCTCCTTACAGGCTTGTGCCCAGGTGGTCGCATAAATGGAGTGAGTGTGGATTATACCTCCTATAGAGTTAAAGCTGTTATATAGGAACAGATGAGTAGGGGCATCAGAAGACGGTCGTAATGAACCTTCCACCACCTCTCCAGTATCCAGGGATAAAATCACAATATCCTCAAGCTGAAGACGCTCATATTCCACGCCACTGGGTTTAATAGCCATTACTCCTGCCCGGCGGTCTGCACCGCTGGCATTACCCCAAGTGAGTACCACCAGTCCTGCTTTCACTAATCCTATATTAGCTTGTAAAACTTCTTGCTTTAGCTTCTCAAATCCCATTATCCTCTTACCTCATCACGTATTTCTAAAAGGTCCTTCATTATTCCATATAGATTATCACAATAATCTTTTGTGCCAAAAATATTATGAAGTCGCCGATAAAGCTTAAAG